>JAAZDI010000138.1 GCA_012512295.1 Syntrophomonadaceae bacterium | reverse complement strand
TAATGGGTCGCCTCCGGTAGTAACACCACGAGCAGCGAACCCGAGTGAGGCGGCACCAAAGATCAACGCTAATATTCTCAGGACATTTCTATTGAACATTTGAATCTCCCTGTTAATAGACAATTTTTTCTAATATTAATTAATATTGTATAGGATGCTGGTTAAATATAGCTAATTGAAGATAGATAATTTAAAGCGGTGCATAAAAGCATATAATCCTTCAATAGTGATGTTTTCAGTTTAGTATATCTTCGCGCCAAAAGGAATCAGCCCCAGTTTGGCAAATTTAAAATGCTGCATTCCAAAAGGAATCCCGATAATGGTTAAACAGAAAAAAGCCCCAATAATCAGGTGAGCAATCGCAAACTCCCACCCGAAAACGATCAGCCAGATCAGATTAAAGATTAACCCGCCGGCTCCGAAATTGCCAAGTTCTATCTGTTTGCCGAAAGGCCACAGGACAAAGCCCGCAATTTTAAAACACTGCAGTCCAAATGGTATTCCGATAATGGTGATGCACAAAACCAGCCCGGCGAAGGTCCAGGCGATAAACGCAATGATCCCGCCTAAGAACAGCCAGATGAGGTTGCCGATAGTATTCATGGTGATTCTCCAGTAATGAAGTTTAGAATTTCATACAATTCATAGAAATAATTATATACTTTTATTAAGGCGGGTAAGAAACCAAGTTTTAGGGGTTAAGATTAATGACTAAACTACCAAGTAAAATCGAAACTTGGCAGATGGTGGCTCTTGGTAAAATGAAGAGAGCCACTATTGATGTTCCCCAGCTTAAAACCGGTGAGGTACTGGTCGAAATAGCCGGCTGCGGTATCTGTTACAACGACCATGCTGTCTTCTATGGCGAAATACCGACGAGGGCAGTAATGCCACGAACATTAGGTCATGAAATAAGCGGCACCATTGTCGATGGCGATGCCAAACTTGTGGGTCAAGAGGTCATCATTCCACCCGCTATGCCATGTCACAATTGCCCTATTTGTAAAGCTGGGCGGGAAAACCGCTGCCTATCAGCCAAAATACCCGGTTACAGCATGGATATTTATGGTGGCAACTCGAGTCATATAGTCGTACCTTCAGCAGACCTATGCTACATCAAAGAAAGGAAAGGAATACCTCTTTCACACCTTGCCGTAGTCGCTGACGCCGTTGCCTCAACCTATCAGGCAGCAAAAAGAGCTGATGTACAGCCAGGGGATATGGTAATCATCATCGGTGCCACTGGAGGTGCTGGCGTATATGCTACACAGGTCTGCGCTGCCATGGGTGCTAAAGAGGTCATCGGCATCGCCCGTAATGAGGAAAGGCTGCAGAGGGCATTAAAATTCGGTGCTACCCATGTCATCAGCAGCCAGAACAAAACCGCTAAAGAGGTCCTCGCTGAATTTTACTCGTATTGTATGAGTAAGAAACTCTCACCTTACTATGGCTGGAAGATTTTTGAGTGGTCGGGTACGGCGGCCGGACAGGAAATCGCTTTAGAACTGCTGCCCTACATCGGTAAACTGGTGGTTGCTGGCTGTGGAACACATAAGAATGAGTTTTCATTATCCCGGTTGATGACTCTTGAGGCTGATATAATTGGCAGCTGGGCCTGCCGGCCTAAATACTACCCCGAAATTTTGAACATGGTACTCAGCGGCACAATCCAGATCGAACCTTTTATAAAAACCATGCCTATGAGTCAGATAAAAAAAGCTTATGAAGATGCTCATCGGGGCGGCTTGACGCAAAGAATTGTACTGATCCCTGATTTCAATTAGATGAATTCTCAGTACCTGCATATTCGAGTGGTGCAAAATATCCAAGTCTTCTGGTGTCAAAACTTCTCACATCAGCAATTGCAGACTTACCGCCATAATAATCATCCCGGCAATCAGACCGTAAATCGTTAGGTGATGCTCCCCGTATTCCCTGGCTGTTGGGAGCAATTCATCGAAAGAGATATAAACCATGATTCCCGCTATTACCGCATACAATATCCCAAAAAGAGCATCGCTTAAGATAGGCATTATAATCAAATAAGCAATAACCGCACCCAAAGGTTCTCCCAGCCCGGATATAATGCTCCAGCCTAACGCCTTCATTCTGCTTCCGGTGGCGCTATATACCGGAATTGCTACAGAAATGCCTTCCGGGACGTTATGGATGGCTACCGCGATGGCAACCGCAATTCCCAGCGAGGGGTCCTGAATGGCGGAGATAAAGGTTGCCATACCTTCTGGAAAGTTGTGGATTGCAATGATTAATGCAGTAAAAACACCCACCCGGAAAAGTCTTTGGTCACCTTTTAGTCCGCTGTAATCTAAGCCTTCACTTCCGCTGTATTCATGAGGATTTTCTTGGATGGGGATAAGGTTATCAATAATAGCGATGAGAAAAATCCCTCCGAAAAATGCGGCCAGGCTGAGCCAGCCGCCCGTACCGGTCCCATAGTCGGCGACCAACTGTTTATTTGATTCGGAAAGCAGCTCGACAAACGAAATATAAACCATCACCCCGGCCGAAAGGCCCAGGGAAACTGACAGGGCTTTTGGATTCGGTTTCTTAAAAAGCAGTACAATCAGTCCGCCAATCCCGGTTGATAATCCCGCAAAAATGGTCAGACCGAGCGCAATTAAAATGCCTGTTGTACTCAACTTGTCCACCTTTTCTTTTGGCAATTCTCCAAGATACAACTAAATTTTCTTTATAATTTACCATGTTTTTGTTAATAATACCATGATCAGCAAAACTAAAGTTCCTTGAACAAAAAGCAAACGCTAGGTTTCTCGCCTAACGTTTGCGCCATAATATTAACCGTCAAGCTTTAAACATGGTCCGTTGGGCGGGTAATCTGGAAGAAATCTATCTCAAACCGATATCACTAAACGCCTAATTTATGGAAATAGCCTCCTTTTGTCATAAATCGAAAAGGTTTAGGGCTAAAAAAAAATGAAAAGATCACACATTGAACCGACTGCTGCTGGTTGAACAGCCGGAAAGCAGTGTGATCTTCTGCAACCAACGAAATACGGTCGATAAGATGCAGAGTTTCTTGAATTGCAAGGGTTATGCTTCTCAGGTGCTGCACGGTGAAACGGCTGAAGACGATCAAGATTAGGGACCGAGAGACAGGTTTAATGCCCCCGGTCTCTATTGGGCAATGCGTGCTCCTTCTTTGAGTCCAGCCAACCGGGTATTGCGAATTACCAGGTCTCCTTCGGTCAATCCCGAGACTACCGCCACTTCATCATCTGTTTCTAGCCCTTTTTCCACTGGCTGAATCTCCGCTTTTCCCTGGCGGACGACCCAAACCGCACTTTGGCCTTCATAGTTGAACAAGGCTGTTTTCGGGACTACCAGTCTCCCCTCTTCCCGTCGAGTGATAAAAGTCACATCCATGGCGTAACCGGGTCGCAGGCGGCTGACCTCGCCAGTCAACCCGATGGTTACTTTTACCCTTTGTTCCACCAACCCCAGGGTAGATATGCGTTCTTCCGCCGCCGCGGCAATTCTTTTGACGGTGCCGCTGAATTCCTCATCACGGCTCAAGCCTTTATAAGTCACTCGCACCTCCTGGCCGAGTTCGACATAAACGAGATCTTCCGGCAGCACAAAGACCTCCACCTCGTATTCACCGGGACGGAAAAGCGACAGCAGAGGCGTTCCAGGCATTACTACCGCTCCTTCTTTCACGTGGATTGTGCCAACAGTGGCCTCGTCCGGTGCGGTGAGTTTGGCGTTTTCCTTTTGATATTCGAGCAAGTCAATCTGGGCGCGAATTGAAGCCTGAAGACCGGCAAACTGCTCTTTAGTACCTTCTGGAGGATCCTCAAGCAAAAGCTTTAACCCCTGTTCCTGTTGAGCCAGCAATAACCCCAGCTGCTTGACAGCCCTGGCCGCCTCATCCAGGGTAGCCTGACTGATCACCCCGGCCTCATAAAGGACTTCGGTCCGCTGATAGTCCTCTTGGGCGGCCTTTAACTGTTCCTGTGCCAATTCCAGGGCTAACTGCTGCTGGGCAACCTGG
>JAAZDI010000137.1 GCA_012512295.1 Syntrophomonadaceae bacterium | reverse complement strand
GCTAGGCTTCATTGAACGTTCAAAATATTTACTAATAATTATTTTCCCGAAACTGACCTACCGTCAAGATACCTCTTTCCTTTGGCAACTCAACCAGATTGACAACTTGTGTGCCTACCATAATAAACTGAGTGTTTGACAACAGTATGTCAGTTACATATTTTATTTTTCATTTTCGAAGTCCATTTACTGATGCCTATAACCCATCATACCTTAACTGGCTAGCATTATCTTTGAGCCACTTCCGCCAAATCGGGTAATCCGGCACATATTCCCCTACTAGGTTCCAAAACTCTGGTGCATGATTCATATACCGAAGATGGGCCAACTCATGCACTACCAGGTAATCCAACACCTCGGCCGGGGCCAAGATAATCCGCCAGTTCAGGTTAATATTGCCCTTGCTTGAGCAACTGCCCCATCTAGTTTTTTGCTCCTTGATGACCAATCGGTTGTATAGCAACCCCATAATCCGGGCAAAATAATCTAACCGTTCCTGAAAAACCCGTTTCGCCTGAACCCGATACCATTTAAACAGTGCCTCCTTCACGATTGGCGGCCAGTCTTCCTGAGGAACAGTGTTAGGCAGCTCCACCCAAAAACAATCGCCGGTGAATTTAACGGTTATCGTCCGCCCAGCCACACCCCGCGTAAATAGGGGGTAACTTCGACCCTGATAAAGAAAAGTCTCGCCTGTCACATACTTTTTCTGTCGCTGCTGGTTTTGGCTCCGCCAATCCAGAACGTGCTTGAGGATCCAATCTCTTTTTGCTTCCACAAATCTCTTTGCTTCCGTGACAGTTACTCCCTGAGGTACAGAAACCATCACCTTGTCCTGCTTAATTCGAATATTGAGTCTTTTGGCGCGAGTACTTCTTCTAACTTCATACTCGATTTTGGTATTATTAACAATCAAGTGTTCCATGCCACGACCCTCTTTTTTTACACATCCTCCTTGCCTCTCGACAGCTACAATAATTTAGGGCTTGCTAGCCAAAGCCCTGGTTTTTTCAACCAACTAAGATTTCACTTTCTAAAATTGTACTTTTGGCAAATGGCCCGTTTTTCGATTTCGGCAGATTCGATCTGCTAGGACCATTGCCGGATAACAGGCATTGCGCATCTTGTAATGCTTTAACCCCTCAATCAACCTAAAAGCCATCTCTAAGACTATCCGCATCAACCCGGTCAAACCCCCAGCTTTTCCATTGCCACCAAGTAATCGATTCAGCAGCCGACTCCGCAGTGGGGGCTATTCGTGCCCTATCCTTAATCCTGGCCAACCAGTTCCGCTCCTCCTTGACCACCAGTTCATTTTTCCCATCCTGATTTATGTCTTTGACCTCCAGGGCTTGAATCGGCCGGTCCAGGGTCGAGGAAAACCAAACCGGTTTCATCTTACCCCGGATCAGGTTTAAGACGAACAGGTGATTCGACAGCTCCTGGTCGTCTTCGGTGACCCAAAAAGGCTTATCTCCGCCAAAGCTCCCCACCTTCCACACCACCAGCAACAGGTCATCCCGGCCATCGTTGGTGGCATCTGCCAGGACAAAGGCGGTCACCTGCCAATCGGCTGATGACCGCCAGATTTCTTGTCCCTCCTGAGTAACGCGCAGTTGCTTATCCTTAAGGACATATCGTTCTACCTGTCCATTCTGATCGAGATCGTATTCTCGCACTTCCTCAACCTTATGAAACCAGGGGAAAAAATGAAAACCCATAAAATGGTACCCCAAAACAATCAACAAACCTGCTCCCAACAAAAAACCAATTGGTGAACCGTACTTTTTTAAATAACTCTTAACCATAATTTATGTGTTGGCCCCTATGCCGATAAGCAGCATTATCAGAGAGTGAAAAACGATAATCGCGCAGTGCTTAACAAAGGTCAGCGATTGGTGGTTTACATTCTTTTCTCACAAGGCTTCCAGCAGAAGTAATCCAGTTTGCCCACCACAGGGGCGTGTGTAGTATCTCGCTCTCAGCCTCCCGATTTATCTGAATCAAAAGACTCTCGCTTCTATAAGTGGGGGTTACCTTGTTTAAACTTCAGGTGGAGTAGAGTTTTCATCTGAAGCCTCGATGTCAGCGAAGCTGAACGAGTTCACTCTTTTTATTCTCCAACTCCCAAGCCGAAATATAGCGGCAAGGCCCTTCGGCCGTGTAAGACTTGGTCCAGTCAGGCTGTTTGGGAGCCTGGTTAGAAGATTGGTTAGAAGACTCGTTGGCCTGCAGCATTTCCTGCCACTTTCGGTCAGTTAATCGATCTTTGGCCGGCCAGGGGAATTCGTAATAAGTGTAGACCCCACCCCGGGCGATCCGCAGTTGGCCTTCTACCGGCACTACCGCATAAATCGGCGAAATATAACCGGTCCCTTCTTCCAGCACCAGATCAGGTGGAGCAGTGGCCACATCGGCCACCACCGGGGCTGGGTTTTCCCAAATCTGGGAGCGACTGACGACATTCTCTTCCCGTAAGGCTTCCAGCCAGAAGTGTTCCAGTTGCCCGCCGAAGGTGCGAATCAGGTCATACTCTTCTGTAGATAAAGGAGTGTTACTCAACTCTTTTTCCGAAATCGTTTTTAAGCTCAGGGCCAATTCCGCCATCCGCTCCAGGCTGGCCTGATCTCGTTCGCTCAAGAGGCCGCGGCTGGCCAGACCCTCGCGGGTCATAGTGGTCAGGGCCGCCAGCCGAGCGTATAGCTCGGGATTCGGTTCGACGTAGCCGCGATCATCCGGTTTCTCCGCTCCGCCTCCCCCGCCCATTTCCGCGTAGACCTGTTTGGCGTAAAGAATGGTATCGTGTTTTAGTTCGGTCCAACTGCTCAGGTAGGTGTTTAGTTCTTTGTGGGCCCAGGCCTGGTTCCGCATAAAGGAAGGATAACCCTCGGGTTTCTCCACTGTCAGCGGCAGCAAGGTGTATAACCAGTTCCAATATAAATTCTGGGTCCAGGTGTTCTGATCAAGCCCGGCAATGTGGCGGCGCATTTTGGTCATGTTTTCCGGATAGTTGGCGTAATCAGTTTCTCCCATCTGCTGGAGCAAAGAATAAGCCGCGGTTGAGCCCATGGCCGCTGGAATATCCAGGCCTTTGGGCAAGAGCCTTCTTTCGCCTTGACTGTTCTCTCCTACTTCCCGGTAAACCAGCCGCTGAAAGATCGAGGCATCCAGGGTAAACCGCTGTCCCATAAACCGAAAACCCTTGATTTCCCGTTCCCGATCCGGCTGAATCGTGGCATCAAAGATCGGAATGGAATTGATCGCGGGTGGTTCCAGTTCCTTGACTTTTTCTAAGAATCGGGTCCATTGCTCTTGATTGTCCGCTACCTGACTCAGTTTAACCGCTGAACCGTATACTTCAGTCAGTAGCACACTATACTGGTTATAGCCGAGGTCATCGCTTCGACCCACAAAAAAGCTGGTCGGCTGGTAGATCCTTTCCCAACGCTGGAAGTTATCCCCCTGGTTCAACGCCAGGGTCATTAACACCGCAGATCTGGTTTCATCCTCGTTTTTCACCCGGAAAGTCATTCGACCGTACCACATCATGGTTTTAAAATAGTTTTTCAGTTCGTCTGATCCAGTGTAGTGTCCCCGGGGAATGTACTGCGTGTAGTCTTCTTTGAGATCCTCCAGCACATCTGGACTCGTCACCCCCAGGCTCATCACCGGGGAGATAGCAATTCCCGCGTGTTGGCTGATTAGATTCAGTTCCTGATTAACTACCTCGCTGACGCTAGCCGGGATGTTTCCGGTCGGTTCCAATAACTGACTGGCCACTGCGAAAAAGGCGATGTTTCGCCGGGCCGCGTTTTCCCAGGCGGTCCCCTTCAGGTTTTCGTATTGTTCGATAGAGGCAGTCAGCATAGCCGGGTTCAGTTGTTTTAGTTCCGGAATCAACTGCTCCTTTTCCACACTTTTCAACAAGTGATTGAAAAATAGGTGGTAATTATGCAACATGGCATCAGTCGTGACCAAGCTAGGGACATAGTCATACCGGTTGGCTTCGTAAAGCTCAAAGAACTCGGGGTGGAGACCCGGTACCACGACAAACCCATTCTCCGTCAGGCACTTTTGGGCTGCCGGCGAGAATTCAAATCGGTCACGATTGCTGATGTTGCTGAGATCCGCGGCTACCTGATAAGCCTTAACCGCTGGCTGGGCACTTACCGGCACTTCCTGGTAAGGCGCGAACTCCGCCGCGAGGGCTAGTTTTCCTGAGCTAGCCTCGTGACTAGCCTGTTGCTGCTCGCCAGTCCTGCCGCAGCCAGTTGCCACAAACATTACTAGCAGCAAAGAAACAACTAAAGCACTAAACTTTTTCCCTTTCCACCGGTACATTAAGTCCCCCCCTTTTTATAGATAGTCGTTTGCAATTAGACCCCCATGCCACTGGCAGCACTATCAAACATGAAAAATTATGATCGCGCCGTTTTTAACGCAGGTCAGCAATTAGCGGTTTATATACTTATTCTCCGCCTATCAAAGCTCCATCAAGACCAGCCCCGCTCGTAGCTTTGAAAGCAATCCAGACACACTGGTTTGCCGGCTTGCAGTCTCGCTTTGTGCTCGGGAACGCCTTCGCCGCAGCTAGCACAGACCTGAGTGGCAAAAATTCGGGCAGCCGGCGGTAAGCTGAAATGCGGCTGTTTGAAATCAAAAATCTCTTCCAGATCGGCATTTAACAGATAAGCTTGCCGCTGGTCTCTTTCCATTTCCACCCCAAAAGGTTTTAACACAATCCGCAAGCCTTCCCCGGTCTGCCGTTTGAAAAAGGTAAAGGCCTGTTTGCCGGTCCCGCGGTAAATCAGGTTGCCCTTACCCAGGCTGCACCCGGTCAAGATCTGCACAGCGTCTACTCCGCAGGCATCATTTTCCGTTACGCAAACAATCTCCTCATCCTGCGCAAAGGTAATCCCCATTTTCACCCTAGCGGCTTCGACTACTCTGACGCCAATCGCCAATCCCGGACACTCATGGCCGTGGAAGTCCACCGCTTTTCTCCAAGCAGCAAATATATTATCCATTGTAATCTCCTCACGCCTCTCTTTATTCAAAGATTTTCTCTTTTCGAAGCTCCATCCTTAATTACCCTTGGTTTATATATTGGTTTATAATATAACATAATACTACGGGTATTTAAGTAAATTTGCGCCTAACCCCTAAATGAATTTAGAGGAATGCGGCGCAAGTGTTTTCTTCAGCCTTCCTTAATCCAGTGTTTTTCTTGCTTCCTTAATATAAAAAGGTTTATATAAAGGCGACACCAATACGATGAAAAAATTTTGCGGCTATAACCAGGGGTAAAGCCATTGGAAGACTTAGGGTATTGGGGTCATTGGAACCTGAAGAAGCGAGTCCAAAATATCGGCTAACAGTTAAAGTGCTGGTCATGGGACCTGGGCAGCCGGTAGATCTGCCCTGGAGCAAATCGACACATTCAACCCCGCCTAAATTGAATCGGTTCCGTATCCGGGCTGATCGCTGCAAAGGTAAAACCCATTTCCTTCAAGCCTTCGATAATCGCTGGCAGAGCCTCGGCGGTGCTTCGCTTACCGGGTGCATCATGCAGTAAAACAATGATCCGATCCTTGCCTTTAGCCTGCTTTAGAGTATTAGCGATCAGGGTCTGGGCTGACCGATAACTGCCCTCCGCATCGCCCGGGCAAACATTCCAATCATAATACTGGTAGCCTTCGTCCCTTAATCGCTTAATGTACTCCTTTTTCAAAAAGGGATTTGACCCACCGGGAGCCCGAAAAATACTGGGTCTAAACCCAATTGCCTCGACCAAAACGTCCCCACAGCGATTGATTTCCCACATCAAGGAATCTTCGGTCCGATAGACCTCGTTGTACCGGTGAGTGTAGCTGTGGTTCCCGATCGCATGGCCGGCGTTGAGGGCTTGCTGGACAATCTCTGGATGCCTAACCACCTGACTCCCGAGGACGAAAAAGGTGACCGGTATCTGATGCTCAGCCGCAATCTCTAAAATCCTGGGGGTTACATCAAGTGAAGGGCCATCGTCAAAGGTCAGGTAAGCGACTTTTGCCGGTTCTGCCAGTTCTGCCGGAGCTAAATTGGCCAGCTCCGCGGGAG
>JAAZDI010000136.1 GCA_012512295.1 Syntrophomonadaceae bacterium | reverse complement strand
CTTCCGGCCGTTCGTCAATTAACAGAACAATCAACTCGACCTCTGGGTGATTCTGGGTAATCGCGTTGGCAATCTTTTGCAAAAGAATGGTTTTCCCGGCCTTAGGCGGAGCCACGATCAGCCCCCGCTGTCCCTTGCCCAGCGGTGAGATTAGATCAATTATCCGGGTAGAATATTCGTCTGGCTTGATTTCTAAATTAAAACGATCTTTCGGATAAATCGGAGTCAAAGCCTCAAAACCAATGCGGAGCGCGGTTTGCTCCGGCGGAAAACCGTTAACGGACTCTACCCGCAGTAGGGCATAAAACCTTTCATTATCTTTGGGCGGCCTTACCTGACCCGCTACCTGATCACCGGTCCGCAGATCAAACCGTTTAATTTGGGAAGGTGATACATAAATATCTTCATGACTGGGAAGGTAAGCGAAGGGGCGCAAAAAACCGTATCCATCAGGTAAGATTTCCAAGATTCCTTGGGCAAAGAGCAGGCCATCCTTTTGAATTTGGGCCTTCATGATTTCAAAAATAAGTTCCTTTTTCCGGAGTCGGGAATAACCAGTCAGATTAAGATCCTTAGCTATCTGATACAATTCCGAGACAGTTTTGTTCTCAAGATCTGAAATATTCACAAAACCAACATATCCTCCTTTTCTGATTACTGGGGATTACTGTAATCATGATACCAATCTTCTTCTCTTATAAGCTGGAATGAGATGAAGACAATAAGGTAAACCGCAAGGACAGCGAGGAAGTTAATCTGCAAGAATTCGTTAATAATTTGCACAAATTAACTGATAGGGGAAAATCTGTCTCAGGCGTACAAAATTATATAACACATTCTAGGATAACCATAATCCCATCAACATAAACAGTCGATTATGCCTGTTTATGCTGCGCGACGGTTAGTTTAGTTTAAAACGTGCTTTCAGTCTGTAGCAAACATGGATGTTATTAAGAGAGGAATTACGTTCTAGCGGAAAAGGCTGTCCGGAAGCACTTATCCAACATCAGCCAATCGGGTAGGATTAAGCGAAGTTAAGAAGACGTCTTGCAATCATCTTAAATGCTTACTGGTTGCTTCTTATTCAGGCTGCGCCGCATCCCAACAACACTCGATACGGCACAGCCCTAAAATCTCTTAAAACCGCTTCGGTCCAATATAATTTGGCTTCTTGTCAAAACGGTGGATTGCCTCAATAAACCGGATCGTCCCGGTAAGGCCACGCATAACGACAGTGTGAGTCTTAGCCGTATTACCTAGATACCGCACTCCGCGCAAGAGGTCGCCATCAGTAATTCCCGTAGCGGCGAAAATCACATCTTCACCCTTAACCAGATCATCCATGGTTAATAAGCGCTGAACATCAGAAATTCCCATGGCTTTAGCCCGGGCTACATCCGCTTCATCTTCGGGCCAGAGACGCCCTTGCATCTCTCCCCCCACACACCGCAGGGCAGCGGCGGCTAATACTCCTTCCGGGGCTCCACCAATACCCATCAATACATCAACCCCGGAATCCTCAAAAGCCACGGCCACCGCTGGGGAAACATCTCCATCAGTAATTAGCTTAATTCGCGCTCCAGCCTGCCGTACCGCTTTGATTAGTTCCTGATGGCGCGGCCGGTCCAGAATAACGACCGTCAGATCCTGGATATCCTTGTCTAGTGCCTTAGCTACTGCGCGCAGATTGACCTCCGGGGGGGCGTCCAGGTTGATCCGTCCCACGGCCTTCGGGCCAACGGCGATCTTGTTCATATACATATCCGGGGCATGCAAGAGGCAACCCCGCTCAGCCACGGCCAGGACCGAAATAGCCCCAGTCAAACCTTTGGCGACTACGTTGGTTCCTTCCAGAGGATCTACCGCCACATCGACGCTAGGTGGATTCCCAGTGCCCAGCTTTTCGCCAATATATAGCATTGGTGCCTCATCCATTTCGCCTTCACCAATTACGACAATTCCATCAATTTGTACGGTATCAAAAACAATCCGCATGGCTTTAACCGCAGCATCATCAGCTGCTTCTTTATCTCCCCGGCCCATCCAACGGCCGGAAGCCAGGGCAGCGGCCTCGGTCACCCGGGCAAACTCTAAAGCCAGTTCTCTCTCCATTCCTCGGCGCACCCGCATCATAAAGCCTCCCTATAAAAGTACCACCAGATCTTCAGTCTGCCATTGGTGTTGATAG
>JAAZDI010000135.1 GCA_012512295.1 Syntrophomonadaceae bacterium | reverse complement strand
TAATATAAGACCATGCAGTAATCGCTTTCATCTTGGGCTCCGGTGGTTTGGAAGCGGTAGCCCCTACTTATTTAGCTTTAGATTATGCCTATAAACTAAGAAAACAGGTTGCTTGCTCGGTTTACATTTTCCACGGAAACTTGTCGTTAGCGGCTGACCGCCTGGAAGAATTATATCAGGCCGGACGATCGGCCGGGGTAGAGTTTTACCGCTATCAAGAACCGCTACTTATTGATGATCAGGGCGGGCATAAGAGGATAGTCTATCGTGATCCTTTCTTGCCCAAACATTTTCCGCCTTTAGACATTAAAGTTGATCAAGTAGTTATCGCTGAGGATTTCTTGCCTCCATTGGAGATTAGACAAATTGCTGCCCTGACTGGTCTCATGGTCGGGTCAGACGGCTTCTTGTCACTTGAAAGATTACCTGGCATTTCAGGACAAACCAACCGGCCGGGTATTTATTGTGTAGGAATGGCCCATGGTCCAGCGCGAATTCTAGAACTATGGGATGAGATCGAAGCGGTCAGGATGGATTTGCTCGTTAAGGATATGTCCATTAAAGCTGCGAGAGATTCGGCTAAGATCTCACTATTTACGCAAAAAAAAGCAACTGCCGGAAAAGCAGCTGGTCTCGTGGCTCAGGTCGATCCTTCTCGCTGCGCCCTATGTTTAACCTGTTTGCGACTATGTCCACATCGAGCCATAGAATTAAACGAGTGTCCAGAACGGATCGACCGCGGTCAACTCTATCAGCAAACAGCTTGGATTCATCCTCTGGCCTGTCAGGGATGCGGAATATGTTTTGCTGAATGTCCGGCACAAGCGATCAATTTGGTTGATCTTTCTACTCAAAATGCTAACGAAGACCTGATTTTGTTATTATACGAAAACGGTCAGCTTTATC
This sequence comes from Syntrophomonadaceae bacterium, assembly GCA_012512295.1. Taxonomy (GTDB): domain Bacteria; phylum Bacillota; class Ch66; order Ch66; family Ch109; genus JAAZDI01. The sequence continues at coordinate 11,854 of JAAZDI010000135.1, read as the reverse complement.
GTCAAGGCAAACAAAACCAGGATTCAATAGAGAGAGGCCTTAAGAAACCAGTATTCTCTTTGCTTAGCTTGGCCTGTTCTCAATCAGGATTTTTGGCTGCCAGCAGTCTTCCCTTAATTAAGTTAGCGGATGATGCCTCATACAGCAATCAACTGTTGGCAGAGGTTCGGGTCCAAGCAGTTCCCTGTGCCGGACAGATCGACGAACTAATGGTTCTTCAGTCGCTGTCCGCCAAAGTTGATGCCGTTTTAGTCTGGCCTTGTTACCCTGAAGCGTGTCATCACCGGTATGGTAATCTACGGGCTAGGCACCGGCTCAGGCTAACTGAGCGAAGATTAGGAGAAATCGGTTTATCTGAACGTATAGCTGTGGCGCCACTGTCCGGCTTGAGTCAGAGTCAGCTTTTAGACAGCATAACGAAAATGATTGATCGGTTGAAGCTGTCGAAACCGGTAGTTATTAAAAAGACTTAAGTATCCTTAAGTCATGCCAAGGAGTTGGGGTAATTGATTATCGCCGAAAGGAAGCCTATTACTGAGATCTGGCGGTTGATTGAGTCTTATCGTCAAATATTAGTGGTTGGATGCCGGGGTTGTGTGACAGTCTGTTTGGCTGGCGGAGCGAGGGAAGTTGCCAATCTCGCCAACTTATTACATCTAGCAGCTCGTGAGCATGGATGTTCGATAACAATTCTTCAACACACGGTTGAGAGGCAATGCGAGTATGAGTTTGTTCAGCCCTTGGCTGCCTATGGTCAAGGAGACTGTTCGATTGAAGCGGTAGTCTCGTTGGGTTGTGGTATAGGGGTGCAGGCAGTTGCCGAATGTTTACCGGACATACCAGTATACCCGGGACTGAATACCAGCTTTTTAGGGATGCCAGAACGATCTGGCCGTTGGGTTGAACGCTGTCATGCTTGCGGTCAATGCATACTGGACAAGACCGGGGGAATTTGTCCCATCGCCCGTTGTGCAAAAAACCTGCTAAACGGACCCTGTGGCGGTTCGCAACATGGACAGTGTGAAATAGGAGGCGGGACAGACTGCGCCTGGCAATTAATTTACGATAAATTATCTCGACTAAACCAACTAGACCGCCTCAAGGAAATTGCTCTGCCAAAAGATTGGTCAAAGGATCGGGATGGTGGACCGCGTCGATTATGTAGAGAAGACTGGGAGGAGGATAATTTCACAGATGAAGTCAGGGAGTAATCTGGAAAAGGTCTTGCGGGCAGGTCATTTTGCCGTTACGACCGAAATTGGGCCTCCTAAAAGCTGTGATGCTGAGGTGGTTCGCCGGCACGGAGAAACTTTACGTGGCTATGCTGACGCCTATAATGTAACCGATAACCAGACCGCGGTAGTGCGTTTGTCAAGTATGGCTGCCTGTACCATTTTAACTGGAATGGGGCTTGAACCAGTGCTGCAAATGACTTGCCGAGATCGAAATCGAATTGCCCTGCAGTCGGATCTGCTAGGCGCGGCAGCCCTGGGAATCCGCAACGTCCTGTGTTTAACCGGTGACCACCAGAGTTTCGGCAATCACCCTGACTCTAAAAATGTCTTTGACTTGGATTCCATTCAATTAATTCATACTGCCCGCCTGATGCGGGATAAGGGGCAATTTTTATGCGGCGAAGAAATGAAGGTTAAACCCCGTCTATTTATTGGCGGTGTGGTTAATCCGTTTGCCGATCCTTTCGAATTTAGAGTAACCCGGTTAGCCAAAAAAAATGCGGCCGGGGCCGACTTTGTTCAAACTCAGGCTATTCTAGATATGTCAAGATTTGAACGATTCATGAAAAAAGTTAGAGAGGCTGGCTTACATGAACAGGTATTTATCCTGGCCGGTTTAATGCCAATCAAATCAGCGCGGATGGCCAGATACATGCAAAAGAATGTTCCTGGGATGATGGTTTCAGAAGAAATCTGCCAGCGTTTAGAAAAAGCCGAAGATGTCAAGGCTGAGGCGGTCAAGCTAGTCGTTGAACAGATCGAACAGATCCGACAGATTGAAGGAGTGGCTGGGGTTCATCTAATGGCTGTTGCCTGGGAAGAAATTATTCCGGCAATAGTGGAGCAGGCTGGCTTATACCCTCGGCCATCTTTATGATTTTAATTAATTAGTTAATGACAACCCACAGAAACGAGGTGGCGAGGCGTAGCCGTGACCAATGAAATACCCGATAATTATAATTGGTGGAGGAATAGCGGGCATGGCTGCTGCTCTGGAACTAGCCAAAGCCGGCTTAGAAGTGTTAATTATTGAAAAGAATGAATCATTGGGAGGCCAAGCCGCGGCCTTTGCCTGCATGGCGACGAATCAATGTCAAAAGTGTGATGCTTGTTTCGCTGTTCAATTAAGGGCTGAAGTGGCAACCCAACCAAAAATAAAAGTTATGACTCGTTATGAAGTGATTGAGGTTGCGGTTAATGCTCCGACAGTTGAAAAATCCGATCAGAAAAGCTCGTCAACCCAGTACGCGGTTAAAATGCAACCAGTCATGGGCAAGCCGGGTAATTCCAGGGCATCGATAGTTATTTTTAGGACAGAAGTAGTTTTAATTGCTTCTGGTTACCAGCCATTTTCTGCTGAGGTCCGGGGAGAATACGGCTATGGTCGCTATCTTCGGGTTGTTTCTAGTTTAGATCTTGAACAGGTTTGGCGAAAACATGGAAATCTTAAGTCGACTTATGGTCATTTAAGCCAAGTCGCTTTTATTCAATGTATTGGCAGTCGGGATCGCCGAACGGGCAATCCTTACTGTTCAAAGGTTTGCTGCGGTTATAGTTGGCGAATGGCCAGGCGGATGCAATGGGATTACCCAGAGGTTGAGATTAATATTTTTTATATGGATTTCCAAGGGAGAAGATGTGATTTCCTCACGGATTTGAACCCACGCCGTTTAAATGATAAAAAGATCTCCTTGATTAGAAGCATTCCTTCACGGGCTTATCAACTTCCCGGACAAAAGGTGGTATTAGATTGGGAAGTAACTGAGTCGGGACAAAAAGCCCAGGCGGAATTTGACCTGGTAGTTCTGTCTGTTGGGATTGTGGCCAGTGATTTTAATTATAAGCTCAACCAGCAGTTAAACTTGCCGATTGATAAAGGAGGATTTCTCTTGCCGGAGGGTAACTGCCGGGAAAGGCGCCCAGGCGACTTGCTGGCCGGAGTTTTCTGCGCTGGCACCTGTTGTGGAGCGGCTGATATTTGGACAACGATAATTCAGGGTAAAAGTATAGCAGGTCAAATAGTGGATTATATAGATTCTAACCATTAGTGTCATTTTTTTGCCCCCTGTTGAATAGCAATTAATTGAACAGGTGGTGAAAATATGAATTGGTTAATTGAAGAGTCAACAATCAAGAATCAAACTGAAGCTGAAATTCTCGAAAAAGTTGATTGGCTCATTGCTTATCTTACCGCCGGTGAACTGGCGAATCAATCCCAACGAGACCGGGAATTAAAACCTCAGGCAGTTGAGATTGTGCAAGAAATAATCGAACTCTTATTAGAAAAATTTCCTCAGGCAGAACCATATTTGGATATTGCCATAAACCAACTAATAAATCAGAAGCTTACCGAACCAGAATTGCTGCTGCAAAACTTAGATCTTTCGGATAGGCTGGACTGGATGGTTAAAGAGGGAATCAGGCTATTTAGATTGAATAACCTACTGCCGTTTGAACCTGAACCAAATCAGCTTGGTTTGCTTGATGAAATCACAAAACCAGCTGAACCCTTAGAACTGAATGAATGGCCGGAAACAAAACTCAGCCTTATAGACCAAAATCAGGTGGAATTGTCCCCGCTGAGCAAAAAAACCGATCAACCCCTGAATTTCGTTCCAGTAGAAGGACCTCTGACTTTGGAACCACTAGAGTGGTCCCTGACTGTGTTATATCCGGAAAGTCCTTTAATTCCCAACTATACTGAGGGAGGAAAGTCAGTTCAGTGGTATTTGCCGGAACAAAAGCTAGCGTTCGCCCGAAAGCTTGATCAGGATAGTAGCACGACCAATGATAGAAAGTTTTGGCAACAAAGGGGAATATCTTTAATCCTCCTGACAGAAGCTGAAACTCAGAATCATCAAGCTGTCCGTCGGCAGATTCGTCGACAGAAACAGTCAGCTATGGCAGTTGGGACTAGATGATTGACGCACGCTTTCGGGAATGTTAAAATTACATTCAACATACAATTTAGTTAGATTAATGGGTATTAAGATTATACTGTTATTGTTTATACTGAGTTAAGCGATGACCGGAAAAGTAGCTGGAAACCTTCGATTTAGAGAGTCGGTGAGGGTGGGATACCGGCCGGAGGTCCCAGGGAAAGCCGTCCGGAAGCTGTTGGTCGAAAGGAGATGAATCTATCATTGTCTGAGTAGGTCCAACCGGTCCCTCCGTTAAAGGGAATTTGAGGTGGGCATTAGCCAATTAGGGTGGTACCGCGAGAAAAGGTCTCTCGTCCCTTAGGGGGAGAGACTTTTGCTTTGTATTACATGCCGGAAAGCGCAAGGAGGAGGTTGACAGATTTGCGAGAGATACTTGAATTATTGGAAGAAGATGGTCGAATGCGGCCGGAGGAAATCGCTGTTCGATTAGGTCGCGACGTTGACTGGGTAATTAGTACTCTCCGTCAATTAGAAGAAGAGAAGGTGATCCTGGGATATAAAGCTTTAGTCAATTGGGATCGGATAGGAGGTAATGGGGTTACCGCTATAATTGACGTGAAAGTAACCCCGGAAAGAGAGGTCGGCTTTGATAAAGTAGCCGAGCGTATTTATCGGTTTCCCCAGGTTCGAAGTGTTTACCTGATGTCCGGTACCTATGACCTCTCAGTTGTTATTGAAGGAAAAACGATGAAAGAAGTAGCTTTTTTCGTTGCCGAAAAATTAGCCACTCTGGAGTTCGTTCAAGGGACGACGACTCATTTCGTTTTAAAAAAGTATAAACAAGACGGGGTTGTCTTTGAAGAAAGCGAAAAAGACTTTAGATTGGTGGTGACACCATGACAGTTTTGAGTTCAAACTTAAAACTCGAAAACCGAAATTCTGGTGACTCAGTTAGATCTATTCCAGCTGATACCCCGGGCAAGTGGGATCCGGCAAACTGTGTTGCTCAGGTCGTACGGGATATTCCCCCTTCTGGCATTCGAAAGTTTTTTGACCTCGTCTCGCAGACCAAGGGAGTTATCTCTTTAGGAGTAGGCGAACCGGACTTTGTTACTCCCTGGCATGTTCGAGAAGCTTCGGTGTATTACCTAGAAAAAGGACACACCAGTTATACTTCTAACTGGGGAATGCTAGAACTAAGAGAAGAGATTGTACGTTACCTTTACCGTCGTTTTGGACTTAACTACCAACCTAATAATCAAATCTTAGTCACTGTGGGTGTAAGTGAGGCAGTCGATTTAGCCCTTAGAACGGTACTTTGTCATGGCGATGAGGTATTAATTCCAGAGCCGTGCTTTGTCTCTTATCGACCATGTGTTAAACTGGCTGGCGGTATCCCCGTGGGAGTACCGACCAAAGCGGAGGATGAATTTAGGCTCACCGCAGAAGCTCTTCAGGCTGCCCTTACTCCAAGAAGCAAAGTGCTGATACTAGCATTTCCCAGTAATCCTACTGGCGCAGTTATGCGGCGGGAACACTTGGAAGCAATAGCAGAGGTAGTAAGGAAGCATAATCTACTTGTTATTTCTGATGAGATTTACGCCGAACTTACCTATGAAGGCAAACATGTTTCGATCGCTAGTTTGGAAGGTATGGCAGATCGAGTGATTGTGATGAATGGATTTTCTAAGGCATTTGCGATGACTGGCTGGCGTTTGGGCTATGCTGCTGGACCGGCACCAATTATCGAAGCAATGTGTAAAATTCACCAGTATACGATCATGTGTGCACCCACCCAAGCTCAGCGAGCCGGTATTGAGGCCTTGCGCAACGGTGAACCTGAGATGCAGCGAATGATCCGATCATACGATCACCGGCGTCGGATGATGTATCGCGGCCTACAGAATTTGGGCTTAGAATGTTTTGAGCCACAAGGTGCTTTTTATGTATTTCCTTCGATAAAAAAGACCGGTCTTTCTAGTGAGGAATTTTCAGAAAGATTGCTCATGGAAGAAAAAGTAGCCGTAGTTCCGGGGAATGCCTTTGGTCAATGCGGAGAGGGGTATATTCGTTGCTGCTATGCTGCTTCCGCCCGGGATATTGAGCAAGCACTTCAAAGAATAGACCGTTTTATTAATCGACTTTAGGAGCAATATCATATTAAAAAATTGAGAAAAAAGTCGAATAGCTGTGAAAACTAGAAGAAAATTCTAAGCAATCCTCTTTTTTAGGGGCAGGATTTATGTTTCCAAACGTCGAAGTATTAGAATACCGAATAAACTTAGAATGGCGGAAAACCGCCATTTTTGGTTTTAATAAAACACATCCATTAAAAGTAATTATAACAAACGCTTGGAAACAAATGCTTCCCATGAGGAGGAGAAAACAAATGGGTGGTTTAACTTTATCAGAAATGCAGGTAATTAATCAGTATGTCCTATTAACTCCTGAAGCCCGAAAGCAGCTTCAATCTTATTTAGAATTTCTAGTCGTTCAACAATGTCAGCGTGAGTTGTCAAATCAACTGCTGCATAATCAATGGTTTTATAACAATCTATTGGGTCTACAACGTCTTTCGGAAACCTCAGATAACTATTGCCATGAAGTGATGGACAGGGTACACCGAATCAGGAGTATTTGTCAGGGGATTTTCGAACACCTCTTTGATAAATATTCACCGGTTTTAAATAGTTGTGCGGTTTTTGACGGTGTTTTAGACTGGATTCTTATCGGACTGAATAACATCACTGAGGCCGCCCGTTCTGGGAATGCAGAACGGACCCGGAAAGAAATCATTGATCTTATAGAAGTTCATAAAACCTTAACCCGGAGCCATCCGAAGGCCAAAGTTCGGGCTATCTAAAATAACCGGGACATGCTGGGGCAGATTTAAGGAGGTACAATTGTGAAAATTCAGTTCTTGGGAGCTGCTCGGACGGTAACTGGGTCTTGCTTTTTGTTGGAAACTAAGCAGTCAAAGTTTTTAGTAGATTGCGGTATGTTTCAGGGTTCTAAAGCCTTAAAAGAACGAAATTACGGTAGTTTCATGTTCGACCCAACCCAAATAGATTTTTTGCTTTTGAGTCATGCCCACATTGATCATTCCGGTTTGATCCCCAAATTATACCGTCACGGATTTCGAGGACCAATTTATAGTACAGCGGCTACAGCCGATTTATGTGAAGTCATGTTACCGGACAGTGCCCATATTCAGGAGATGGAGGTTGAACGGAAAAATCGCAAATTTAGTCGCGCCGGTAAACCACTGATTACACCCATCTATACAACTGAAGATGCTGAGGGATGTATCAAATTGTTTCGCCGGGCCAGTTATGGCGAAACCCTAACAATATCTCCCGAAATTACGGTGCGTTTTCAGGATGCGGGACACATTCTAGGTTCATCCTTAATCGAAATCTGGATCAACGAGGACGGCCAAGAGACTAAACTAGTCTTTAGTGGTGATGTGGGTAATTATAACCGACCATTAATGAAGGACCCAACAATAATTGAAAGTGCTGACTACCTGTTTCTAGAGGCTACTTACGGTGACCGGCAGCACCAACCGATTGCCAATATTAAAGAACAATTCCGGGATATTATCGTGCGGACTATTGGTCGTCAAGGCAATGTGATTATCCCGGCTTTCGCTGTTGAGCGAACCCAAGATCTGATCTATACCCTGGGTTTGCTGGTTCGAGAAAAGGCGATTCCTCCGGTACCGATTATCATTGATAGTCCGCTGGCTATCCGCACGACTGAAGTTTTTCGGCGACACCTGAAGGATATGGATTCAGAAACCCAGGATCTGCTCAAAGACGGGCATAACCCATTTGAAATCCCTGGTTTAAGATACTCAATGACCGCGGATGAATCGCGGGCTTTAAACACTCTAAAAGGCGGGGCAATAATTATTTCAGCTAGTGGCATGGCCGACGCCGGCCGAATCAAACATCATCTGAAACATAATTTGTGGCGTCCAGAATCATCAGTCATCTTTGTGGGCTACCAAGCGGAAGGAACTTTAGGCCGCCGGCTGCTTAACGGAGAAAAACTGGTTCGTATTCATGGTGAAGAGATTATGACTCGGGCGGAAATCTATAACTTAGAGGGATTTTCCGGTCATTCGGATCAAGAAAACCTTCTACGTTGGATAAAACGATTCCGAGTTGGTCCGGGCTGTATCTTCCTGATCCATGGCGAGGAGGCTTCTTGTGAGAATTTAGCGCAAAGAATTACTCAGGAGACTGGTCTGCAGACCCGGATCCCCTATTGGCTGGAGATAGCTGAACTACCTCCTATTACTGAAAGAAATGCTGTGCCGAAGATTGAAAAACAAACCTCTACTGAAGAAGATCTGTGTCTTCAGGTTGAGCGGGAATACTTCCAACTGCGTTTAAAAATCAGAGAATTAGTGGAAAAAGGAATTGATGACCAAAACTATGATTTAGTTCTTAAGCAATTGCGGGAGTTGGAGAAGCAGGTTCATAACTGCTCACTTGTCGGAACTTAGAAGGATTGACGGGGTAAGAAGAGAACTTAGTTTATGTTCTTCGACTTTTATTGACACCTACCTAACAGTCTATGCGTATACTGGTCAAAAAATTAATAATTCTGTTGAATATTAAGGCTGCTTTCATGGCAAGGACTTAAAAGGTCTTTTAGCTTACTAGGAAAAAAACCAGTCGAGTGATATAATGAGCCCGTGCTATTTTATCAGGTGAAAGGACTGGTCGGGTTTGGCAAACAGGACCAATTTGATAGCAGAATTTGGCCGGGATTTGCTTGCCCAAGGCTATACCAGTATTCCTAATTTACTTCTTCGTTCTTATCAGAGTATGGGCATTAACGATCAAGAATTAGTGTTATTACTGCACATAATTTATCTTCAATCAGCTGAAAACAATCGATATCCAACGGTGGAGCGCCTTGAGTCGCTAATGAGTGCGCCGCCTTCTACCATAGAAGATTGTTTAAACCAACTTTTGGAGAAAAAAGTCCTAGCAATTGACCAATATTTAGATCCGGTGACTTTGGAGTATCAACCAGTCTATAACCTCGAGGGTTTGTTTGATAAGCTGGCTGAAGTATGGGCGATCGAAAAGAATAAAGAATATATAGAACAACAACAATTGTCGCAAACTAGACGAGAGAGGAATCAAAGAGCAGATAATGTTGGGGGAGTTAAACAGCTCCCGGTATCAGCCGCCAACACTATCTCAGAAACAGTGGCCCGAGTTTATAATGTCTTTGAAAGTGAGTTTGGACGGCCCCTAACACCAATGGAAGGCGAATCAATTATCAGTTGGTGTGATCAATTACCGGCTGAACTAGTAATTGAGGCTCTGAGAATTTCAGTTATTCAAGGGACATTCAATTTACGCTACATCGAACGTATTTTACAGGATTGGCGACAAAAGAATATTCGTACTTTAAATGAGGTCAGGAAATTGGAAGAAAGCTTCGCGGAGAAAAGGGTTTATGCCAGGAGAACACGCAACCGGAGCATCCGTAATGAATCCAAGAATCAATCTCCAGCTCGAGAAGATAAATATCGGGATCTTTACGTTACTTAGGAGTGACCTTGATGGTTAAGTCGAGTCAGTGCCCTTTGTGTCACGATCGAGGTCTGAGGTTGTTGGAAACAGGAGCGGTTCCATGTCAGTGTGTCCAGGAACGGAGTAGAATGCGCCTTCGACAGAAAGCGGGCCTTACCCCTGGGATGGAAGAATTCACCTTCCGCAATTTTTCTCTTGATTATTATTCCAAACAACTCTATCACCCTGATAAACATATTTCTTATTACCAAGGAGCTAGACAAGCAGTTCAGGCCGCTGAGGCTTTTGTGCAGGAATTTCTGAAAGATGCGCACACCAGCGGCCTTATGTTTGTTGGTCCGATTGGTAGTGGAAAAACTTTTTTAGCAGCGGCCATCTGCAATGCTTTAATAGATGTCGGAGTAAAGGTCCAGTTTGTTGTTGTTCCAGATTTATTAGACGAACTTAGGGCAAGTTATCGTCGTCACTATTGGGCCTCAATTCGAGATGAGAACCGGTCTGAAGATTGGGAAAACGAACCATTGATAGAACGAGTATTAAAAGTCCCGCTGCTGGTATTAGACGATTTAGGGGCACATAATTATACTGACTGGACTCGTAATACGATCTATAGTTTACTTAACTATCGGATGAACTACCGTTTGCCGGTAGTTATTACTACCAATTTGGGTTTAAATGAACTAGACGGATTCCTTGGCGAAAGGACAACCTCTCGGATTATCTATTTATGCCGTTCCTTCCGTTTGATGGTAGAAAAAGACATCCGGCACATAAAGAGTCAGGAGAGGGAGGGCAGATACCGACGTTAATTAATCTAGTTTGATTCAAGAATACCGTCGGGAGGAGACTGCACTCTTTTTATTGAAGCTTTACCATAAAGCGTATACCAAAACTATCAATACTGAAGGAGGATTTATTAATGGAATTATGGTTGGTTGAACAACACACCCCTGGATACAGGGTAAATTGGAAACTGAAACGAACGATTTATACTGAAAAGACACCCTACCAGGAGTTAGCGATAGTCGAGACCGTAGATTTTGGCCGGGCCTTGGTTTTAGACGGTATCGTTCAGGTTACCTTGGATGATGAATTTATTTATCATGAGATGATAACTCATGTGCCATTATTTACTCATCCGAATCCCAAGGATGTTTTGGTAATCGGTGGTGGGGACGGAGCGACTGTACGGGAGATTTTGAAACATCCTCAAACCAATGTTGATTTGGTTGAGATTGATGAACGGGTTATTAATGCGAGTCGTCAATATTTACCTGAGATAGGCAAAGCATTGGATGATCCTCGAGTTAGGATTGTGGTTGACGATGGAATTAAATATGTCAAACAAACCGATAAAAAATATGATGTGATTCTGATTGACTCATCCGACCCGATCGGACCAGCTACTGGTTTATTTAGTCGAGAGTTTTATCAAGATGTCTACCGAGTCCTGAATGATGATGGTTTGATGGTGGCCCAAACTGAATCACCGCTTTTCAATAAGGAACTTTTGGCCGGCGTTTATCAAAACCTATCTGAAATATTTCCGCTTTCCCGAGTCTACTTGACCTGTATCCCTACTTATATAGCGGGATTCTGGACCTTCTCGTTGGCCTCTAAAAAGTACGACCCTCTTCAACTTAATCCTTCTTCGAAGGATTTGTCAGATATGGCTTTTCGATATTATACGCCGGCTGTCCATCAGGCTGCCTTTGTTTTGCCGCGTTTTGTGCAGGAAGTATTGGATGGGGGAAAAAGTGCCCGGTAAATATTACCCAAATATCAAATTACGGTGTAATGCGACAGTAAAAGAGGAAATGAAGCAACTTTGTTGAATATAAAACTATTTACTGATTTGAAATAAATGATTGAAGGGGGACATCCATGGTTGACCTGCTGTTAGGAAATGAGGCTCTTGCTTTGGGGGCTTATGAAGCAGGAGTCAGGGTTGCGACTGCTTATCCAGGTACCCCAAGTACAGAAATCATTGAGAACTGTTCTCGATATCCTGAGATTTATACGGAATGGTCTCCAAATGAAAAGGTAGCTTTAGAGGTAGCTATTGGTTCTTCAATCGGAGGCGCGCGAACCCTGGTGGCAATGAAACACGTTGGGGTTAATGTGGCGGCTGATCCGCTTTTTACCTTTTCCTACGTCGGGGTAAACGGTGGGTTAGTCC
>JAAZDI010000134.1 GCA_012512295.1 Syntrophomonadaceae bacterium | reverse complement strand
GCTCTATACCTGGTATCAAAAACGCCTTAAGGAACTGAATGGCTTGGATTTTGACGATCTGATCATGAAAACCGTTCAGCTCTTTCGGGACAACCCCGAGATCCTCGAATATTACCAGAATAAGTTCCAGTATATCCTGGTCGATGAATACCAGGACACCAACCACTCCCAGTATGTCTTAGTCAAGATGCTGGCCGATAAACACCGCAACCTGTGTGTGGTCGGCGACCCGGACCAATCAATCTATGGCTGGCGGGGGGCGGATCTGACCAATATCCTGAGTTTTGAGGAGGATTATCCGGAGGCCCGGATCATCAAATTAGAAGAAAATTACCGATCCACGCAAACAATTTTGGAAGCCGCTAACCAGGTGGTGCGGCAGAACCGGTCGCGGAAAGAGAAAAAGTTATGGACCAGCAATGGTCCCGGACAGCCGATTATTGAACACCAGGGGTTTACCGAGCAGGATGAGGCCCGCTTTGTGGCAGAACGCATTTTATTCCTGAAGCAACAGGAAAATAGAAGGTATCGGGATTTTGCCGTCTTCTATCGGGTGCATGCTCAATCCCGGGTGTTAGAGGAGGCTTTGTTGCGGTTTCAGATTCCCTTTCGTATTATTGGGGGTCAGGGGTTTTATCAGCGGAAGGAAATCAGGGATCTGCTGGCCTATCTTCGAGTAATCGCCAATCCAGCTGATAATGTCAGTTTGTCTCGGATAATTAATGTCCCGCGCCGGGGAATCGGTGACGTTACCTGGAAAAGAATCGTCGAACTGGCGGCTGAGCGAGAAATCTCTTATTATGAAGCGGTGTGTTTAATGGGCAGCCAGTTAAAAGAACAGGGGAAACCAGCCCATCCGGTTGTCATTTTTGCCGAATTAATGGAAAGTTTGAGACGGCTGGGTGATCAGGCCGGACTCACCCCGCTGGTCCAGCAGGTTCTGGAGCGGAGCGGTTACTTAAGGGAACTGCAAGAGGAGAATACAGTGGAGGCTCGGTCCCGCATTGAGAACCTGCAGGAGTTTTTGTCAGTCACTAAAGAATTTGATGAGCACCCGGAGGAATTCGATGAGGAGGAAGACCTTGCTCCTGACAAGGAAGAAATTACTGTAGAAACTGATTCTCCTATAAATGCGCAAGTTAATAATTCAAATAGCCGTTTGGGACAATTCCTGGCCAGGATTGCCTTAGTCACCAGCCTGGATACCTATTCCGAGGAAGAGGACACGGTAGTCCTGATGACCCTGCACGGGGCTAAAGGGCTGGAGTTTCCAGTTGTCTTTTTAACCGGCATGGAAGAGGATGTCTTTCCCCATTCCCGGGCTAAGTTTGATCAAGACGAACTGGAGGAGGAGCGACGGCTCTGTTATGTGGGGATTACCCGGGCCAAAGAAAAACTTTACCTAACCCGCGCTTTAGCTCGGACCATTTTCGGGTTTCAGCGCAATAATCCGCCTTCCCGTTTTTTGACAGAGATACCGCCACACCTGATCTCCAACCAGGATCCCAGTCTTGGTAATCGCCGGAGTGCAGGCTCGGTAAAGAGTAAGACCGGTTCAGCAACGGAACCGGGTTTAAGCTACTATTCGGTTCCGGCCGCTGGCAATCAGATTGAGCCTGGCCGTCAGGGTAAAAGGAAAACGCTCACTGATGTCCGGCGAAAATCCGAAGATACAACGCAAAAAACTGGAGCGGACAAGGGTAGGACCCAAGAAATCCTGAGTCTAGCGGTCGGAGATAAAGTAGTGCATACTAAGTGGGGACCAGGCGTAGTGGTTCAGGTCAAAGGGGAGGGGCCGGATAGTCAGGTGGCCGTGGCTTTTCCCGATCAGGGAATCAAACAGCTAATGCTGGCCTACGCTCCACTCACCAAAGCCGCAGAGTAGAGTATAAACGTAGAGCATAACCGTAAGCTAGCTTATAAAAATCAAACTGTAAAGTTGTAGTAGTAGCATTTCTGAAAAATTACGCGAGGAAAAAATTACGCGAGGAGAAATCAATGCCAATCAAGCCAAGGCTTATTTATGTTTTAGGACATACCCGTCCGGATACCGATTCGATTTGTTCGGCTATTGCTTATGCTCACTTGAAGCAACAGTTGGGGTTTACTAACGTTAGGGCTGGACGGGCCGGGCCGATTAATCCGCAAACCCGTTATGTTTTGAGCAGATTTGCCGTTGATGAGCCAGAATTGATCGAGGATTTACACGTTCGGGTAGCTGATCTGATTGACCGAAGACCGGTTACGGTGCCCGCCTCTACTCCTTTGCGCGAGGTAGGGGACCTGATGCGGACACGTCAGGTAAAGACCCTGCCGGTGGTTGACTCACGCGATCGGCTCCTGGGGATTTTGACGGTGGGGGATTTAGCCCAGAAATATTTGGAAGAAATATCCCAGGACGATCCGGTTAAAGCTGGCCGTCAGATTCAGCAACTGTTAGCGCAGCCGGTCAGCAGCATCATGCGAACCGATTCGTTAGTCTTTTTTGTCGCGGATGACCGGCTGGGAGATGCCCGGCGGTTGATGTTGGAGACTCGTTACCGGAACTATCCGGTTGTCGATGAGGATTATCGATTGCTGGGACTGATTTCGCGCTATCATTTGCTGGCTTTTAGCCGAAAACAGGTGATTTTAGTCGATCACAATGAGAAGGGACAGGCAGTGCCCGGGATTGAAGAGGCGGAAATCCTTGAGATAATCGACCACCACCGTTTGGGAGACCTGCAGACGGGGGAACCTATTTATGTCAGAAGTGAACCGGTGGGTAGCACCTGTACGCTGGTGGCAGCCATGTTTTTCGAGAATGGCTTAACCCCGGCCCCGGCAGTAGCCGGTCTTTTATGTGCCGGAATTTTGTCTGATACAGTAATCTTTAAGTCACCCACCTGCACGGACAGGGATCGGCGACTGGCCCAAAGCATGGCCCGGGTGGCGGAGGTGGATCCGGAAGCCCTGGGCCGGGAGATGTTCCGGGCAGCCGTAGATCTGGACGGACGTTCGCCGGAAGACCTGTTTTATGAAGATTTTAAGGAGTTTTACCTAGGCGATGAACGGGTCGGGATCAGCCAGATTGAGGTTATGGGGCTGGATGTCCTCGAACCCCTGAAAGACTCTCTGAGGGATGTATTGGAAAAGGCGCGACAGTATGCCGGGTATGATCTGGTCGTTTTAATGGTGACCGATCTTTTGAGTGAGGGTACGGAACTGCTGGTGGAGGGGAAGAATCCGACCCGAATTGCCCAGGCTTTTCGGGATTACGGTGGAGTTAACGTGGAAACCGGAGTCTGGGCGGAAAAAGGCGACCAGTCCGGCAGGCTTCGGGAGAGCGACAGTGTTTTTTTGCCCAGGGTAATTTCCCGCAAGAAACAGGTCGTGCCGGTGTTGGTTAAGTTTTTGGGAAATCAAAAGAGATAAGAACTAAAAAAGTATTCGGGAGAGATATTGGGTGAAATCATCATCTGGTGAATCGGAAAAAGAATTGGCCGAGGTAAGACAGCGAATTGATCGCCTGCGTCAAACCATCCGGGAGCATGACTATTATTACTATGTCTTAGACCAGCCGCGAATTACTGATGCAGAATACGACGCTTTAATGCAGGAGTTGCAGGAACTGGAAGCCAAATACCCAGCTCTGATTGTCCCGGACTCCCCCACGCAGCGGGTCGGCGGTGCCCCGCTGACAGCCCTGGGGACAATTCGCCACCGCTATCCCTTGCTGAGTTTGGCCAACTCTTTTGGCGAGTCTGATCTTCGGGATTTTGACCGCCGGGTGCGGCAGGGGGTGGGCGAGGCCCAATACCTGGTTGAACCGAAGATCGACGGCCTGACCGTGGCCCTGGTATACGAAAATGGCGAATTGATCAGTGGCGCAACCCGGGGTGATGGGGAAGTGGGAGAGGATGTAACCCAGAATTTGCGGACCGTGCGCAGTGTGCCGCTGCGGCTGAAGGAAGCGGTCCCCCGCATAGAAGTGCGGGGCGAGGTCTTTATGGCCCGCGCTGATTTTGAGCGTTTAAATCAGCAGCGCGAGGCCCAAGGCGCAGCCCTTTTTGCCAATCCACGCAACGCGGCTGCCGGCTCCCTGCGTCAACTTGATCCGCGGGTGACCGCGTCCCGTCGGTTGCGTGCCTTTTTTTATCAGATATTATACATAGAAACTCAAGAGCCGGCGGCACTTCGAATCGATAGTCAAGCCAAAGCCCTTGAGTATTTGGAACGACTGGGTTTTCCTGTCAATCCCTGGCGGTATCATTGTTCCTCGGTGGATGAGGTAATCGAAGCCTGTCGGGAGGGTGAGTTGAAGCGAGATGAGCTGCCTTACGAGATTGACGGCATGGTCATCAAGGTCGATTCGCTGGCGCAGCAGCAGCAACTGGGAGTTACGGCGAAGAGCCCCCGCTGGGCGATTGCCTATAAGTTTCCGGCCCAGCAGGCGGTGACCCGGGTGGAGGAGATAATCCTGCGGGTCGGCCGAACCGGGGTCCTCACCCCGACCGCCCTGCTGCAGCCGGTCCGGTTGGCTGGTTCCACAGTCAGTAAAGCCACCCTACATAACGAGGATATCATTCGGGAAAAAGATGTGCGGATCGGGGACTGGGTGACCATTCAAAAGGCCGGAGACGTTATTCCAGAAGTAGTCAAGGTGTTAAAGGAACGGCGCACCGGGGAAGAACGGGTCTTTCAGATGCCGGCTCAGTGTCCGGAGTGCGGTTCTCGGGTGGTTCGTTTGGCCGGTGAGGCGGCGGCTCGCTGCACCGGTGCCGCCTGTCCGGCGCAACTGCGTGAAGGCATCATCCACTTTGCTTCCCGCGAGGCCATGAATATTGAGGGACTGGGTCCGGCCGTGGTCGCGCAATTGCTTAAGGCTGGACTGATTCAGGACGTGGCTGATTTATATTATTTACGGAAAGAAGACCTGGCGGGATTGGCCAGAATGGGCGAGAAATCAGCGGATAACCTGTTGCAGGCCCTGGCGAAGAGCAAGGGCAATCGGTTGAGCCAACTGATCTTTGCCTTAGGTATTCGTTATGTCGGTAGTCGTGTGGCCCGGGTGCTGGCCGAGCATTTTGGGTCCCTGGATAAGCTCAAGCAGGCTACCTATGATGAATTGCGGCAGGTACCGGAGGTGGGCGACAAGATTGCCGCCAGTGTCGTCGCTTTCATGCAGGAGCAACAGAACCAGCGGGTGATGGAAAAACTGGAACAGGCTGGCGTAAATACCCGGGAAAAAGTTACCGCGCCTACCGAACCGCAACCGTTAAAAGATAAGGTGTTTGTTTTAACCGGCACCCTATCGACCCTAAACCGCAAAGAAGCCGAAAGGCTGATCGAAGCACGGGGAGGTCGGGTGAGCTCCAGTGTCAGTAAAAATACCGATTATGTGGTAGTGGGTGAGGAGGCCGGATCAAAGCTGGAAAAAGCCCGTGCCCTGATTAGTTCGGGTAAAGCCCCCAGTTTGCAGATTATCAATGAAGAGGAGTTTAAGCGGTTAATAGAGTTGCCAAAGTGATACAATATGTGCATTTATTCGTGATTTTGAAACAAACTGATCATTATTATTACCGTAAAGTAATGCCTGACGGAACTTTAAAGTACACTAAGGTATCTATGAGTACTGGTGAGATTAAAAAGAATTTATGGCGCACAATCTTAACTAAACAACTTAAAGTCGCGCAGGAATACTTCAATAATAAAATATAACCCAATTAAGAACAAACTTTAAGTTATAAGGTATAATCAAGATTGGGGAGATGCCAATAGATGCAAACACCTCCAATAAACCCGGAGACAAAGACTATCGTCGTTAAGAACGGCGAAGGACGGTACCAGATTACCTTAACCGCAACTTTGACCGGAAATGGGATAATCGCTCAACTTTTGGGAGGAGAGAAGCCGCATGTTGGGGGTGTCGTGCTGAGCGTCCCCCGACCCAGTTTAACCGGTGAAGGGATTAGTTGTGACACTTGGATCCTGCCGGTTCCGGGACACAAGGATGTTGAAGCAGCCCGGCCAGTGGCCGAGATGATCTGTCGCGTAACGCAACAAACGACCGTGGTTGCCGCCGGTATCCATATTAATCAGGCGGAAAACTGGGAACTTGAGATTATTCTTAACAACTGTCTGGCAGCAGCCAGGGAGATGATTGATCGGTCCCACTGTCCCAAAAATCACTAGAGGTGGAATATGCACAGAAATTTACGGAGTTTTATCAAACTGCTACAAGAGGAAAAAGAGATTATTGAGGTATCGGCCCCAGTTGATCCAGATCTGGAACTGGCGGAGATCCACCGTCGGGTCGTGGAAGAACAGGGGCCAGCGTTGTTTTTTACCAACGTCAAAGGAAGCCCGTATCCAGTAGCGACCAACTTGTTCGGTACCCGTCACCGGGTGGACCTAGCCATGGGACCAAGGCCGGAAGCGATTATTAAGCAGGCAGTCGAAGCGATTGACCGTTTAATTCCGCCGAAGCTGGGGATCCTGTGGCGGGAACGGAATTGGTTGTTGGATATCGCCAGGACCGGGCTGAGGACCGTGAGTTCCCGAGAAGCCCCGGTCATGGAGTGTCGCGAACACCAGGACCAGGTAGACTTGCGCCAACTGCCGGCCTTGGTCAGTTGGCCGGAAGACGGGGGACGCTTTTTGACTCTACCGCTCGTTTATACAGAGCATCCCCGAACCCGACAGCACAACCTGGGCATGTATCGGGTTCAGCTCTATTCGGCGAACCAGACCGGGATCCACTGGCAGATTCATAAAGGAGGCGGCTTTCACCACTATGAGGCGGAGCAAGCTGGTCAACCCCTGCCGGTGACCGTTTT
>JAAZDI010000012.1 GCA_012512295.1 Syntrophomonadaceae bacterium | reverse complement strand
CTACTTCACCTGAAGTTTAAAAAAGGTAAGCCCCACTTCCTCAACAACATATGTTTGACGTCGCATTTACTGTTTTCCGCCGTGCTTCTGTGATTTCTTAAATAAATTATAACATCATTCAATCCCGCGAACAAATGTTTTGTTTGAGCAATTGGAAAAATTAAGCTAGAATTTGGAGTAACCAGGCATTAGTGAGAACAAAGACAAACGGTCTTCAAGGCGAGGTATCCTATGGCGAGTCGGATAGAAGTACAGGAAAGAAGATACCGAATCTGGCAGTGGATTTTTCAGCAGCCAGACCACTGTACATCATATAAATGTTTAGCTGAACATTTTAAAGTCTCCGAGAAAACGGCGAAACTAGATTGTCTTGAACTGGTCAAAGAAGGCTATTTAAAACGTCATTGGGGCGGAGTAACCTTGACAGAAAAGGGACTTAACGCTCTGTCCCAGGCAGGGTCGGCGGAACTTGATAGTGCTATAAAACGAAAACACCTACGACAGTTAGTGATCTTACGGGTTCTAGCCAGGAGACGAGCTTGCCAAAAGAGAAGTAAACGCAGCCTAACCTTAAAAGACATTTCGCGGTTGGCTGGGTGGGACATAGATTGCCTTGAAGAAAAAGCTTATCCTAGTTTAGATAGTTTGAGCAATGATCTGGCCGAGTTAACCTCACTTGGTCTGGTTGAACGAACCGACCAGGGCTGGCAGTTGGGCAGCAGTTTAGTGCCTCCGCTTTATTTGAACAATGACCAAATGCTTAAGCTGTATCATTACTTAAACACTTTGCCGGCGTTTCTGCCCCTGAATGCGGCCCAGATGACCAGAATTAAGGATAAATTGCAAACAATCTTGCTGACTAAAGAAAATATGCTCCCAATTGATCAACTTAAACTGGCGACCAGGGAAGTGGTCCATGGGTACTCTTCGCCACCACCGGCTGATGCTAACATTGTCCGATTGGTTGAGGAAGCTGTCGCCAAAGGGTTGGTTCTGGAACTGATCTATCAAGGCAGAAAAATCAAGATTAACCCAATCGGTTTAGTCTATCATTGGCGGCGGGGGTTCTGGTATATCATTTCAACCCCCAAAAAACGGCAGCGAACCAACTTACAGATACTTCGCCTGGATCGGGTGACTAGCGCCCATAAAACTGAAGAACAGTTTATTCGTTCGCCAGAGCATAAAAGCAGGATATCGAACTTTCTGGCGGAATACTGGGGCGTTAGCAGTGATCGAAGGTTCGAGGTGGAGATTCGTTTTTTTGATACCAAATGGAATGTTAACGCAGTCGAAAATATGTTGGGTGAAATTGCCCAACGGCAGCGCTGGGCCAAAACCTGCCGGACCGAAACACGGCCCGATGGCTCGGTTATTTTAAAGGATACCATTACCGGGATGTCTGAGTTTACAGCCTGGTTAAGAACCTACGGCGATGCAATCGAGATAATCTCCCCGGCTTGGCTGCGGGAAACACAAAAAGAAACCGCCCAAAAAATGCTAGCTGTCTATAAGAAGAAGACTGGCCAAATAAATAATCATGCGGAAAAGCTAATTGACCATGACATGATCAATAAAGCTGATAGGCCTGAGCCAAAAGATAGGACTGAGCAGAGAAACGAAACCGGGCAGAAAGATGGAGCCGGGCAGAGAAACGGAGTTGAGCAGATAGATAAGGCACTAACCAGGTTGATTAGTTTGATCAAGATTCTCGAAAAACATCCAAAAGGCTTATCCGCTAATCAATTGGCCGACTTAACCGGATACCCGGCAGCGGTGATCCTGGATGACCTAAACTGGATCGTGCTGCAATCGGAATTTGCCGCGCACTACACTCTGTACGTTGATGATTTCCCGGAAGAAGAATTAGACATAGAGACAGGAAGCGAAGCTTTACCTGAAGCCTTACATATTGAAACAGACAGTATCAAGGCAATCAATAACAGTGTAAAACATAGTGAGCTAATACAAGCTGAGACAGATAATAGCGACGAAGCAGATTATTCAGTGACTGACCCGGATCTTAAGTGGCTGCTTGTGCAAAGGCAGACCTATACCCCCGGTTTAAATCTGTCTCTTGAGGAAGCGGTCCCTCTGTTATGGGCTTTAATGGAACACCCTCCAGGCCAAGAGCTGGCCTTATTCCAAAAAGAACTCAGGCGGCGAATTTTACCAGATCATATGGCTGAGCCAGCGGAAAACTGGATTCAGTTTATGGGAACCAAAGCGGGGATGGAAACACCCGACTGCCGTTACCTTGACCAATTGCGGGCGGCAATCTACCGGGAGCAGCTAATAGAGGTTAGATATTATGCTAAACAGTACCGGCAAACCAAACGGGCCCGCCTGCAACCGCTGGGGCTGGTGCTCTATAACGTAACCGGCACCTGGTACCTGGTCGCCCGAGAATACCACGGGAAAGATATGACGGCCCGGGAAATAATCTTGCATCTGGGGAGGCTTGAATCACTTCGGGTATTAGATCAAACGGCTAGCTACCCGGCTGATTTTTCGCTAACCGATTTTCTTAGAACTAGATGGGGAATGGATATGTCAGATCCAGTCAAGGTCAAGGCCAGAATCTATCCGCAGGCCAATGTTCTGGAGAAGATCAACCGGGAAATGATAAAGCGCGGCCTGCCGGCCCCTGCGGAACAGGCTGACGGAACCTATCTATGGGAAGGCGAAGTGCGGGGAATTAATAATTTTACCCGGTGGATCCTTGGTTATGGCTCAGCTGTCGAAATCTTAGCCCCGGTCAAGGTCCGACGCAAAGTGATTTCGATAATTCGCAATATATGCCGAATTTGAGTAAACTTTTGCAGCTTCGCTAACTAGCGAAGCTATTCAGGAGCCCCGAGTGTGTAAAATAAATTGTGCTTCTGCTCTTTCCGAATATAAAAT
>JAAZDI010000133.1 GCA_012512295.1 Syntrophomonadaceae bacterium | reverse complement strand
TACAGGAGAAATTTCTCGATTTTTCGTATTATTTTGTTTGTCGTCTATCTGTCTGCTATAATTAAGACAATTTCAAACTAGGCAACCCCCACTGATAGAAGTAGGGGGCTTTCGAGCTCAGATAGTAGATGCCAGTCGTTAATCGCCGATTTTTGTTTACACACGGCGTGATCTTGTTTTTTGTTTTTACTGGAGGTAGTTGCCGTGATTTCGACCCGAACGCTCACTCGGACTGCGTTGTTTTTGGCTTTAACCCTGGCCATTCAACTTCTTCGTTTTCCTCAGCCAATTACCGGGCCCGCAATTAATGCTCTGTTATTATTGGCTGCCTTAATGATCGGTCCCTGGCCGGCGGTCCTCATTGGCTGTCTAACACCGGGAGTGGCCTTGCTGGTCGGTATCATTCCCCCGATTGTCAGTCCTCTGGTCCCTTTTATTATGCTGGCTAATGCGATTCTGATTCTAGTTTTTTACGGAATTAGCCAGGCTATTAACCCGACTCGGGGATCCTTTTACCTATCAAGTCAGTTTCGGTCCGGCCGACGCCCAGCAGTTGCCTTGTATAGCGGAATCGGGTTAGCGGCCCTAGCTAAATTTGGCTTTCTCTACCTGATCACTCAATTTGCCGTTCAATGGTTTTATCAGCTCGGCTGGATAAAAGCAGCAATCCCTAGTCAGGCCTTGCTCACCTTCCAGCTCCCCCAACTGTATACTGCTCTAGTTGGCGGGATTCTAGCGGTCACTCTTTATCGCTACCTGCTTCCTCAAAGATACAAACGATAATTCGGGCTATTCTGCGGAAATTCGGGCCGCAGGTGAAGCAGTCGGTGCGATCCATCTAAGACCTCCCCAATAATCGCTTTGGCTAATGGGGTAGCCACAGGGTTGTTCAACACTTCTTCCCGAGTAAAAAAATCAGCCGCAGCGATCTCCCCGGGCCGAGGGGCAACTGTGCCGGAAATAAAGTGCATCAAAAATACGACATATGTTTCCACCCGGGAATCCGGCAGAATCAGGCTTCTTACAGCTACGACGCCCTGGGCAGTGGCGGTAATATTGGTTTCCTCCAGGACCTCGCGCTCCACGGCTGCGTCCAGGTTTTCCCCAACGTCAACATGTCCCCCGGGCAGCAGCCAGCAGCCTTTTAAATGGCCATAGTTATGCTTAACCATTAACACGCGCCCCTCTTGAATTACCAAACCACCTACCCCGAGCACGTGATAGGCCCGATTCTTATTAGCTCCTTCAGTCAATTGATCAACCCTCACTTATTAGCTATTAGTTATTTCTGATTATCAGGACCGACTCCCGCTTCTATAAGTGGGTTTACCTTATTATAAACTCCAGACTAGAGTTGGAATACAAAGACAGTTTCTAAGACAACTGATCAAGCGTTACTTCCATATATTTTAACTCATTAATTTTAAGCCTAAACCTACCGCTACGGACAACAGAAAGCTGGCTGCGGTCCGGGTCAAAAAGAACCGGAGCGACATCCAGTTTCGCCAACTTACATAATGCACAATAAAAGGCAAGCTAAAACCAAGTAAAAGCAAAGGGAGATTACTGAACCAGACACCAGTAGTAATTAACCCTCTTTCGGCAATTCCTGCCCATTTCTCTAACGGAGACAGCCAAAGCCCGCTCCCCGGCGATCCAACCCGGCTTACGGTAAATGTTTGAACCCAGATTACGCCAAAAAATAGACTGATAACATAGGCCAAAGCAACTGCAATCGCCTTAGGATCCAAGTATAACCGAACCAGACTATCAAATATGTAAGTCCCCGACAGCCAGGGCGACCAATCTTTTTGATTCAATTCTGGAAAACCGGCCCAATAAGCCAATAGTACAAGCAGCCCTAAATGAATCCCTTGATCCAATAAAAAAGCACTGATCGGAAACCCAGGCTTTTTCCGGGTAATCACAATCTTCGCCTGATCAATAGCCCCGTGTAAAACGGTAACAACGGCCACTCCGGCGATAACCGCCAACCCATAAGGCCAGATTAACAGCATAGTGATACCGCCCACCAAGCCGGCATGCAGAGCAACCCCCGGCCAGCCCCGAATTTTGGCGGCAAAGACATGATTAGTTTGTAAAGGAAAATCTCCCAAAAAATGGCCTAGTAACAAGCATAATAATAGATGCATAGGTTCCATCCTAAAATCCTAAATAAGATATTACGAAAGATAACGAAGTTAACGATTTATGATTTGTCTTATAATTCTTTCATTCCTGTTGGCCTACTGCCCGAGTTAAAACACCAGCGTCTTTATTTATTCGAATAACAGGATAAAGTTTTTCAATTAATTAAAAAGTAAGCCTCCTCACAAAGCGACGATTTATTCCATAAATTTAACCAACGGTCCAGTCTTACCAAGCACTGGCACTTATGCCGGATAGAGAAGCTCAAGATGATAATAAACGACAAACCGGTGCTTACTGAAATTTAATTCTCCCAGCATCAAAAAATAACGGCCTTGTTGCGGCAATCGGCTGGTCTGATTAAATATCATTCCGGTCCCGTCGGAAACCAGGGTTATTGGTTGAGGATTTGATTCGCCGATTCCCGGGCCGGTAAGCCATATGCCGAATTGGCTTCCGTTTGATGGCGGACTGGATAGCCGCCCTCTGACCACCAGGTTTGGTTCGCTCAGCACCAGGGTGTCCAGAAAGTTGAGCCCTAACTCTGTGGCTAAAATTCGGTGCTCAGAAGCAGCAGCGTCACCAGGTTCGGTTAACAAGAGCTGCTCTAGTTCCAGCGGTTTGGCTGGTTGACGTTCAGCCACGTTGCTGATAAAGTGACGCAATTGATTAGCTAAACTATCCAGCTGCCTCGGATCTCCAAAACACCCCCGGTGTCCTTCTTTTAATACCAGACCCCGACCGTAGAGCATTTTAAAATCCTCGGCAAAGTTCTCTTCAGTCAGTTCGGCCCATGCACCCGTATCGACAAAAGAATCCCTTCCCCGTATCTTCAGGTAGTCAGTCCATACAGCCGGGTTGGCGGCATAATCACCGATAAACTGTTGGTGAAGATAGTGGCCAAATTCATGGACCAAAGTGGCGGCAGTTTCGTAATCATCGGCTGAGTCTTCCCCTCGAGCAGAAATAAATGCCCGTTCTTCTTGCAAGGGTAAACCGGCACTATACGAAAAACCGCGGACTTCCTTAAGCCGGTAAGGCAACAGGAAAACTCGGTAGTTTTGAAAAACCTGATCCGGTAACTTAATTTGATCCAGGACCTGTCTGGTTTCAACTACTGTCACGTACTGATCCGGCTGAGCGGTAACCATTTCCGAAAAGCCGGCCGCATCCCCCAGGTGATAGTATATTCTATCCAGAGCCGGGTAGAGATCAGCCACCTTTTTCCCCTTGAGTTGGCCGTCCATGGTGGCGCGAAGAAAATTTTCTCTGGCCGTTCGGGCCAGACCTAAGACGTGAAGCTGACCGGATGAGACCGCATCATAAATCAAATAACCGCGCTGAGGATCCTGATAGTCAGGTGTAGTCAGCCGGCTTTGTAGTTGCTGGTTAATCTCTGCCCATTCTGCCGCGACTAGCCTAACGGCTAAAGCCGGCTCTCGCTGATACTGGTTTAATCGAGTGGCTAACCGATGATAATCTAAAGTGTACCAGTCATTAAAAGACGCTGACGGGTAACCAGGAATAGAAATATTCTCATTTTTAATCGGCTCACTTATTCCTTCAGCTAACTTGGCCCAAGCCGGCTCTAGCCCAACCCCCAACAAACACACTAGGACCAGCAGGATCCTGAAGATACCTTTCAATCCATTATCCATCACCCTTATCACCTGCCTAGGATATTTCTCCCCTCGACCCGTGATCTCCTGCTCTTAGATAGAAATCCCGCTTTTTAGCTGATTTTGTTTGACCGCTTGTGAAATTCGTGGCCGCTCACTCCATTTCGGATAACCTAAGTTTGCCGGAGTAATTGATAGCTGGCAATAGGTTTATGCAACCGGCAGACCGGAAATATAATTAAACTAACCTCCTCTTGACTTTCCCTGACCTTTGTGTTAAATTTTAGTTAACGAAATAGCCTAGCCTATTTCAATTTTTTGAATAGGTTAGCTATTAAAAAGTGATTTGGGAGGAGGTATAAGATGCGAAAAGATCTGCGAAGTTTAATGCCCTTTCCCTTTGGGCGAAGAAGTCTGGCTGATTTCTTTGACGATTTTATGAGTGATGACTTTAGCAGCTTTTTCCCGGCGATGATGGGGCGAGAGATTCGAGTTGATATCCACGAAACAGACAATGAAATTGTCTTAGAAGCAGAACTGCCCGGATTTAATAAAGAAGATATCGAAATTACGCTGGATGATAACAGTCTCACCTTAAAAGCCAATCAAAAGATGGAAAGCGAAATTCGCCGAGATAACTATCTCCGGCGCGAACGCCACTCAGGATCCTTGGTTCGCAGTTTCTTACTCCCAACCGAAGTAGATGAAAACCAAGTGAAAACCAGTTTTAACAACGGGCTCCTGGAACTCCGTCTGCGTAAAAAGGAACCCACCAAAACAAGACGCCGCCGAATTAATATCGACTAAAAAATTCCCGCCCAATTGAGGCGGGAATTTTATCTGGTTCAAAAGACCCTTGCTTATCTAAGTGGAGATTTTACCTTGTTCAAGCTTCAGGGGGGAGTAGTGTCCCCCACCTGAAGCCTGACGCTCAGCGGAACTGGACGAGTTCACCAGGCTTATTAACCACCCATGCTCCAAGGGCACAACCACCAATGAAAATTGAAAACATTTACGGATTAATCCCGACAACCGACTACTCCAATAATCCAGCCGGTCGCGGAAAACATTAAGAGAAGCCGCAGTTGTTCTCGGGGCAAGAAGGATAATGAATTATTAGCCACCACCAAACCGATGACTAAGATTAAGGCAGTCATTACTCCCCAAGGCCGCCGGCGCCAGGGAGGAATCCGTCGCGCCAAAAACCGGCCAAGAGCAAAGACCGCCCCGGCTATCCCCAGGGTGAGGAGAATATAAACTGCTGGATCGAGCGGCATTGACTAATCCACCTCTTTATCTGGTCTGAACAATACTTCTAAAAACCAACCCTATCTGACCTTAATATCTTACTTCTACTTACCGGCGGATTTCTCCTTTTTGCTTTATAATTTTCTTCGATCAATGACCCGCTTCGCTTTCCCTTCGGTTCGCTCCAAGGTTCTAGGTTCCACCAACCGCACCTCAACCGAAATCCCCAGACCACTATTCAGATCATGTTTCAGCCGACGCCGGATCATTTCTAATTCCTTGATTTCGGCTGACCGGATAGTCTCTTCGGTTACTTCCACCCGAACCTCCAAGGTATCCAGGCTTCCCTGGCGTTCAACGACCAACTCATAAAACGGAGCCACTTCGGGAGACTTGAGCAAAATGCTTTCGACCATGGAGGGGAAGACATTTACGCCCCGAACAATGATCATATCATCGGTTCGGCCGAGGATTTTTTCAAGCCGGACCAGGGTTCGCCCGCACGGACAAGGTTCCCGATGCAACACGGCAACATCCCTGGTTCGGTAACGGATCATCGGTAGGGCTTCCTTGGTCAGGGTAGTAATCACCAATTCCCCTTTTTCGCCATCCGGCAGGGTTTCGCCAGTGTCCGGATCGAGTATCTCCGGCAGGAAATGATCTTCAAAGAAGTGCAGCCCGGTTTGATACGAACACTCCATGGCTACCCCTGGTCCCATAATCTCACTTAAACCGTAGATGTCATAGGCCTTTATCCCTAATTTCTCTTCTATTGATTGGCGCATCTCATTAGACCAAGGTTCGGCGCCAAAGACGCCGGCTTTCAGGGCCAAACGGCTGCGGTCAATCTTTAACTGTTCAATTGTTTCGGCCAAGAAAAGCGCATAGGATGGAGTACAGGCCAGGATTTCAGTGCCAAAGTCCTCCATCAGCATTATCTGCCGGGGCGTATTTCCCCCAGAACTAGGGACTACCGCCGCTCCTAACCGTTCAGCCCCATAGTGAACCCCCAAACCACCGGTGAACAGTCCATAACCATAAGCTACCTGAACCACCGAGTTCGGCGTAGCCCCCGCCATCATTAAGGACCGAGCGGCCAGATTAGCCCATATGTCCAAATCCCCCTGGGTATAACCAACTACGGTCGGTTTACCGGTTGTGCCTGAAGAAGCATGAAGCCGTACGACCTGGTTCATGGGGACCGCAAACATCCCGAACGGATAATTATCCCGCAGGGCGCTTTTCAGGGTGAAAGGGAGCCGCGGTAGATCCTCAAGTCCCCGGATATCCTCTGGCCTTACCCCGGCTTCCTCCCATTGCTGCCGATAATAAGGCACTTGATAGGCTCGGTTCAGGGTTATCTGCAGTCTTTCCCATTGTAGTTTTTTTAATTCCTCACGATCGATACACTCCAGTTCTTTTTCCCAGTACATATAAATTACCTCCTTGTATTAATTACCAATTTTGAGACATGGGAATAGATTAACGTCCCGGCTCTTTAATCGGTCATGGTCCTTAATTAACAATATGTCCCGCGAAACTAATGATGTTGCTATTTGCTGTCAGAATCCAACAGTTATTCTGAACAAAGCGAAGAATCTAAGCCTTAGGTGGTCATAGAAATAAACCGCCATTGTTAGATCAGTCGTAGTGATGCCAAGCATGAGGATAATAAACAAAAAACCGCCCCATGAGGGACGGAGTTTTTCCGCGGTACCACCCTAATTGACCAAAACTGGTCCGGCTCACTGCAAGTACGGGACACGTTACGACCCAGCACCTCAGATATCCTGGGGGATACATGAAGCCATTCCCTAGAAACTTACTCCAGGATTAGGCTGGCAAGCCGCCACCGGCCGGCAGGCTGCCACAGGCCCGGCAGGCCGCCAGGCCGCTAGGCCCCCACAACCCAGAGTAAGTACTAAATAAAAAAGCCTCTCGTCCGTTAGGGACGAAAGGCTCTGCTTCCGTGTTACCACCCTAGTTGCCGCTTTGGTTAAAGGGACTATTGCCTGTTTCCCAAAGACGACCACTTTATCTGAGTACAGGACAGTGTCCGATACCCGCTTCCGGTTAACGGCGGAAGATTCCGACCCAACCTACTTGCTCCAAATACAATTGGAGTTTCAGCCGGCTGTTTGGGAGCGAACTTCAACCAATTCCCCCATAAGGACGCTTTCAGTCGCTGACGCCCTCTCCCTGAATGGGTTACCCTGGCCTACTCTTCTCCCGCATCACATTTCCCATATCCTTAATTAAGTTCAGTATACCTGATGGCCTTGGAAAAAGTCAATAGTCTGCCGGTCGTTAATGCAGATTTATTTCAGAAGTCAGGGGGTTTCGGGCCGTAAACCAAACCGACTGAATCCGGCCCAACATGGGAGCCAATCACCGGTCCCACCTCATAGACGGGTATGGTCAGCCCCGGGTACTCCTGTTGGAGCGCATCAAGCAGCCGGGCTACTTCACCAGGGGCATCAACATGAAGAACCGCAATCTGGCCTAATTCTTTGCCCGCCAGATCCTGCCTCAATACCTCCAGCATTCTTTTAATCGCTCGAGGCCGGGTGCGCACCCGCTCGAACACATCAATTCGGCCTTCCGGCATGTACAAGATCGGCTTAATCTCCAGAAAACAGCCCAATAAAGCCTGAGCGCCGCCAATCCGACCTCCCCGATGCAGGTATTCCAGGTTACCAACCATAAAAAGCAGACGCAGATTACGCCGCAGCCAATTCAGCAGCTGCAGTATTTCTGCCTTACTTCGCCCCGCCCGGGCTGCCTGAGCTGCCGCCAACACCTGAAACCCCAGGCTCGTACAAGTGGTCAACGAATCAAATACCTCAATTTTCAGATGCGGCAACATCCCCTTGGCTGTTTCCGCGGCTGTTACCGTTCCGCTGAGTTTCCCGGAAATATGGATGCTAATGATCGATTCATAAATCGCTCCCAGTTCCTCGTAAGTCCGCACAAACTCTCCCAAAGAAGGCTGCGAGGTCGTCGGCAGCACCTTGCTTTGACGCAGGCGGCGATAAAACTCAGAGTTACTCATTTCACCTTCCCGAAAACACAGGCCCTCCAGGTTAACGGCTAAAGGAATGACCGAAACCGAGTGCTCCCTTAACAGGTCTTCAGGTAAATAAGCGGTACTGTCAGTAACTATTCCCACCCCGGACTGTCCCATATAACTGGTCTCCTTTCTGCCAAAAAACCCAGCAAAAAGCGCATCCCCACCATCTGGGAAGCGCCAAGGCAGCTAATCATTACTGCCCGGTCACGATGGATGAAAGGTCTAAGGGCAAAAGCTGTTGGCCGTCCCGGAAAACACGCATGTTATCACCGGAGATGTCATCAATCACCACAATCTCCCCGTTTACCCGGCCGAACTCAAACTTAATATCAACTAGATCCAGACCCCGAGACCCTAAATCCTCCCGCACAATCTGAGCAACCTGACGGGCAAGATCTTTAACGCGAGTCACCTCTTCGGGCTTCATTAGACGCAGTTGGACCAGCGTCTCATCGTTTAACGGCGGGTCACTTCTTTCATCATCCTTCAGGGTGATTTCAACCAGGGAGTCGAGCGGTTGAAATTCTTGAACATAGCGGCCGTACCGGCGCAAAAAGCTGCCATAAGCCTTAAAACGAACAACAATCTCTAAACCAGCCCCAAAGGTTTCAGCCGGACGGACCTCCATGGTTCGCTCGTCTAAATTGGCCGCCACATAATGCGTCGCGATGCCTTTCTCCCTGAGCAGTTCAAAAAAGTACTTAGACATGCGCAGAGAAGCCCGACCTTTGCCAGCTAATTCACCGAGTACGGAATTCGCACCAGGATCAATTCGACCGTCTTCACCGGTCACATCATCTTTAAACTGTAGAAGATAATTTCCGTTTTCTAGCTGGTATACATTCTTGGTTTTACCGGCATACACCTGTTTCATTCAACAAGTAGCCCAGTTTCTGAAATCCAGGAAACCAGGCTCGCACCACCTTTCTCTGTAAATCATTGACATCACCTTTTACTAACTATCATATCCATATCTGAACACATATTCGACATCGATGGGTTTTATTCGCTATCCTTCGTTCCAACATCGCACGTGCCATTATCATACCCTGATAGAGCCACGAAACAACCACGAAACAACATGGGGGGACTCTGAATATCGTCTAATACAATTCGCTATTAAATTTCCTGCTCAACTAGACCCAACATTCTGTTAATCATTACGGCCCCTTCAGCCCGGGTAATATTCCCCTTTGGCTTAAATAACCGAGTCTTACCTTGTTCATAACCAGAGATAATTCCCGCAGCGGTCGCGTTTTGCACATCATTAATCGCCCAACGCGCTATTTCATCAGCATCAGCAAAAGCCAGCGCCCGATTACCGGACACCGGAACTCCCTGATAACGTAAAGCCCGCATTACTAGGACAGCTGCCTCTTCTCGGGTTATCCGATCATATGGACAAAACTGGTTAGGCGTCTTGCCAGAGACTAAACCCGCGCTCGCCGCACAACTTACACTCTGATAGAACCAATCGCCTTGTCGGACATCTTTAAATTTAATCGATTGAGCCGGCCCCTTTAAACCCAGGGCCAGCGAGATAATAGTCGCAAATTCAGCCCGCGTCATTTGTCTCTCTGGAATAAAGAACCGGGCCGATACCCCATGCACAATCCCTCGGGACACCAAGGATTCTACCTCAGATCGGGACCAATGATTCCGCAGATCGTAGAAGCCGGTTGATGAGGCACAGAAAGTAATTAGTGCGTCCCAGGCCTCCTGGTTGCCAAGGCCTAGCCGCCAAACGGAAATCCCCTTCAATTGCTGGGAGCGGGCTAACTCTACCTTTTCCGCCAGGCTGCGGGGCGTCTCATAGTATATTTCGCTTTCAATTAGTTTTCCATCCTGCCAGCGCTTAATTTTTGTGTAACCAGTGCGATAATCGTAGGTTTGGCCACCCCACTCGTAGGTGGAGAGATAGCGATGCTCACTGGGCGTACATTCAACTACTGGTCCGTTTATCCCGGCTAGGGTCGCCTCTATTCGAC
>JAAZDI010000132.1 GCA_012512295.1 Syntrophomonadaceae bacterium | reverse complement strand
GAGTTGAGCTATCAGGAAAAAGAGACGTCGGCGTATATTGCGCAGCAGTTGCGCAAGCTGGGCTTTGAGCCGCAGGTCGGTATCGGAGGCTATGGTGTCAAAGCGGTCTTATCTTCGGCTCAAGGGGTGGTTCACGAAGCCCCTAATCTAGGCTGGCGAGAAGTGCCCCTGCGGAAAATGGTTGAAGAACGAACCGGACTGCCGGTCTGGTTGGAGAACGATACCAATGTGGCTGCGCTGGGCGAGTACAGGTTTGGGGCCGGGCAGCGGACCAGTCCCATGGTTTATTTAGGCTTGGGGACTGGGATTGGGGCCGGCATTATTATTGATGGCCAGCTTTACCGAGGTATCGGGGGTGGGGCTGGGGAAGTCGGACATATCGTGATCGAACCAGAGGGGCCACCCTGCGGTTCCGGGCATCCGGGGTGTTGGGAGGCCCTTGCCTCTGGCACGGCCATTGGTCGGATGGCCCGGGAAGCGATTGAACAGGGGCGAGGAGATACCTTACTCCGTCTAGCCGGCGGCGACCCGGGTCGGGTGACCGGCCGAATTGTGGCTGAGGCACTGCGCCAGGGTGACGGTACAGCCCGGGCAATTATCCAGCAAGCGGGGGCCTACTTAGGCATGGGTCTCGCCAGTGTCATCAATTTTATGAACCCGGCCCTGATTGTTATTGGCGGTGGCGTGGCAGCCCGGCTCCTGGATCCCCTCCTGGAGGCAGCGCGGCCGGAGATAGAACGCCGGGCTTTTCCAGCTTTGTGGAAGCAGGTACGGATCGTCCCGGCCGGTCTGAAAGAAACTTCAGCCGCCCTGGGTGCGGCCAGCCTGCCTCATTTTGGGTATTAGATTGGGGCAGCACCAACACAACGGAACGGTGTTTAGTGGGCATCTTCTTCAAAAACGCAGTTTCAAGAGCGCGTTTAGAGCCCGCTAAATACCGTATATTTTTCGCTCCTGGTTATACTCTGCCACCGCTTGTTCGTACTTGGCTCGGTCAGCCGCGTAGTCTTCACGGTTCATCAGGGAATAGGTGATAACCTTGCCCTCTTCTACCCCGGGTTGGTCAAAAGGATTGATGTTTGCCAGGGCCGCTGAGAAAACCACCAGGGCCTGGTAATAATAAAAGATGGCTCCTAAGCTGTAAGGCGAGTGGTCGCGGAGGGTAATCAAGTAACATGGATTCCCCGCCCGGACCAGACTCATTTCGGTGGCTAACTGCTCAATTCCTAATTGCTCGGCCAGCGTATGGCCGGCAAAATAGGCGTACTCTTTTTCCTCCGGGAACTGGCCAGTCAGGTGAATTGCATCAGTCACAGAGTCTACCTTAACGAAGCCAAAAATCTTGTCGGCTGGTCCTTCTTTGAACAGCTGTAGGAGCGAGTGCTGGTCCGTAGGACCGGTACAGGCCAATGGCGTAGTCCCGGTTCGGACCACCTCGCCGTCTAGAGACAATCTTTTACCCAAACTTTCCGCCCAGAGCTGCATATACCACAAACCAAACTCCACTAGTAAACTGCTGTAGTTAAACAAGACGTGGATTGGCTTGCCTCGAGCGGCTAGCTCAAAGAGACTGATCCCCAGGAGGAATAAACTGTTTTGGGAGAGCGGTTCACTGATAATCGCCTGATGGACGGTTTCGGCTCCAGCAAGCAACTGGGCGCAGTCAATCCCGGCAAGTTCTGCCGGGAGAAAGCCCATCGCCGACAGGACCGAGTAGCGGCCGGGCAGATCACGCGGGATGTGGAGCAAATGGCAGCCCAGACGTTTAGCAATTCGGTTAATCCCGTTCTCCGCCGGGTCACACATAATCACGATATCCTTAACCTCACCACCGGCTTCCTGGTATAGCCGGTAGAAATGAATAAAGTTGGCGGCAGTCTCAGCTGTCGAGCCGGATTTACTGGCATAGATCAGGGCGGTTTTTTTAAAGTCAAGCAAATCTCCCAGTTTTTTCACTAGGGTTGGGTCAAGGTTATCCAAGATAAAAATCCGGGGCTCGGCGTGTTGTTCCAGATTGTAAAACGGTCCCTTCACAAACTGGAGAATCGCTTTGGCCCCCAGGGCCGAACCACCGATGCCAATTACTAAGACGTTATCATATTTTTCTTTCAGAGCTTTGGCGATCGCTTTGATTTGGACAATTGATTCTGCGGCCCTAAAGGCAAGAGTAATCGGGGATTTTTTTTCTTTCAGTTGCCTTTGAAAAACTTGAAAGATTTCAGCGTACTTGCTTTGCAGGTTAGCCAATTCCGCTGCCGTTAGAAAATCGGGGCCTTTTGTTTCGCTCAATAAGTGTCCAAGATCAACCTTAATTACCTCGTGCATTGCCTCACTCCTTTTCTTTGGGTCTAGTATTTCCCTGATCGCAGCAACTTTTCCTAAAATATTCGTCGCAGCCTTGGTGAAGTCCTGCTTTCCTGGGAAAATTTTCTTTTT
>JAAZDI010000131.1 GCA_012512295.1 Syntrophomonadaceae bacterium | reverse complement strand
GTGGAGCAGACTGGGCGGCGCGCAGTGCTGATTGCCAGTGGGGATTTGTCGCATCGGCTAACCCCGACGGCCCCGGCAGGGTACCGACCGGAAGGGGAGGTATTTGATCGGCAGATTTGTGAGCTGACCGCCAAAGCGGATGTCCTGGGTCTGCTTAATCTGCCCCCGGGATTAGCGGAACAGGCGGGGGAATGCGGACTGCGTTCTCTGATTATGGCCTGGGGAGCAGCCGATGGTCGCCAGGTAAACCCCGAGGTTTACAGTTACGAAGGTCCTTTTGGAGTGGGGTACATGATTGCCAATCTGGGCGTTGGCCCGGCTGATCCTTCCCGGCAACTGCTCGAACAGCTCAGGGAGCGCCGGGCCAAGGCAATCCAGGAACGCCGGCAGCAAGAGTCACCCTTAGTTAAACTGGCCCGGGCGAGTTTGGAAGCTTACGTCCGCCATGGGAAAAAATTAGAGCTTGGACCTGAGCTGAAACTTGAGGAACTGCAGCAGCCGGCCGGGGTGTTTGTCTCCATTAAGAAAGACGGCCAATTGCGTGGTTGCATTGGCACAATTTCACCCGTGTATCCTACGCTGGCGCAGGAAATAATCGAAAACGCGATCAGTGCCGGAATCCGGGACCCGCGCTTTTCACCAGTCGAAGAATCAGAATTGGATGACTTGGTTTACTCAGTCGATGTTTTGGGTGTCCCCGAATTAGTTACCGGGCTAGATGAGCTTGATCCGTCCCGTTATGGAGTGATTGTCAGTCGTGGTTCACGCCGGGGTCTGTTGTTGCCTGATCTGGAGGGAATTGACACCGCTGAACAACAGGTCGCCATTGCCCGGCAGAAGGCGGGAATTGGTCCTGAAGAACCCGTAATCCTGGAGCGGTTTGAAGTTAAGCGGTTTACATAATTCCTTCAGTTGCTAGGAACATGAAAAAACAACCCGACCTGATAATTCCATCGCGCAGTGTGGGTAATGAAGGTCAGTGATCGGCGATTTACATTATATATATATTCGTTTTAGGCATTTGTTCTAATTTAGTTTGTCGAACGAGTTTTAACCCAGGAGTTAAACATAAGAGTGATATATCAGAAAGAAAGCCAGGGATTATTCAGATGCGGGAAGCTCTCTACTATGAAGCTAGACCAGAGAATAAAGTCAAGTGTCTCTTATGTCCGCAGGAGTGCCTGTTAGCCCCGGGAAAAGCAGGTGTCTGCCGGATCAGAGAAAATCGGGACGGTCGGTTATATACTCGTAACTACGGCCGAGCCTCAGCCTGTGCTTTGGATCCGATCGAGAAAAAACCGCTGTATCATTTTTACCCGGGGAGCACCATTTTGTCCCTCGGGACATTTGGCTGTAATTTTGGCTGTCGGTTTTGTCAGAATTGGTCCATCGCGCAGGCTGAGCCTTCGACGATAGAGCTTCGCCCAGAACAAGCCGTTCAAGCGGCCCTGGAGGCGGCCGAGCCTTATTACTGTATTGGCCTGGCTTTTACCTATTCAGAGCCCCTGGTGTGGTATGAGTACGTGCAGGAGACAGCCGAGCAGGGGCAACGGGCCGGATTTAAAAACGTCCTGGTGACCAATGGCTTTATTCAGGAACAACCCTTAAAAGAACTGCTTCCTTTGATCGATGCGCTGAATATTGATGTTAAGGCTTTTACCAATGAATTCTACCGGCACTG
Organism: Syntrophomonadaceae bacterium; assembly: GCA_012512295.1. GTDB lineage: Bacteria > Bacillota > Ch66 > Ch66 > Ch109 > JAAZDI01. The sequence continues at coordinate 2,069 of JAAZDI010000131.1, read as the reverse complement.
GTGCCGGGGGAGCCTTAAACCGGTCTTACGGACGGTTGAGTTGGCCGTAGTTCAGTGTCATGTCGAACTCACCACCCTGCTCATTCCGGGACTGAATGATTCAGCAGAGGAAATTAAGGACCTGGTTACCTGGGTAGCCGGTTTAAGCCCAGATATACCCCTGCACTTCTCCCGTTATTTCCCCAATTATCAACTGAATTTACCAGCCACCCCAGTCTCAACCATGGAAAGGGCGTATGAAATCGCCCGGGAACAGCTTAACTATGTTTATCTAGGCAACCTCCCCGGGAACCAACGGAGCAACACCGCTTGTCCCCAGTGTTCGCAACTTCTGGTTAAGCGCAACGGCTATCAGACCAGGGTAGTCGGGCTGTCTGGCCAGGCATGTGCCAACTGCGGTGAGTTAATTCCGATTGTCAGATAAGCATTCATGGGCGGAAGTGAAAATCCTCTAAAATTTATTTAAAAGAAAACCCTGCCTTTATCAAATCATTTAAAATGGAAAGCATATCTTCATTACTGCTATTAACTTCTAACACTAAATACCTTTCAATACCATCATTAAATACCTCTGCTAATTTAGTTAAGAACAACTGTTTTAAATGCTCATTATAGTCGAAATATGAGTTCAAATCCCCTACATGAGCAACACTACGCCCGTTTTGAGACTTACGTCGGACCGAATGCCTAACAGCGGTTTAAATCACCAGCATTTCTTTTAATTCCCTCAAACCAACGGTACCAGAAAAAAAGGATATTTGTCGATATCGCTGAATAAGTATTGTTGGGGAGATACCCCTGGGGGGTGAGGGGATTGAAAATGAATTACAAGGAGCAGGCTCTCTACGAACTACAAGCCATTGCCGACCAGATAATTGAAGTAAGCCGAGCAATCCATCGGCAGCCAGAATTGGGGAATCAGGAGTTTTTCGCGGTTCAACTGATCACCGGTTGCTTGGAAAAGTACGGTTTTACGATAACCCGAGAGTTGGCCGGCCTGCCGACAGCTTTTGCCGCCGAATACCAGGGCAAACCGGGAGGACCAAAAATCGCTTTCTTGGCCGAATATGATGCCTTGCCGGAACTTGGCCATGCCTGTGGCCATAATCTGATCGGAGCCGCCAGTCTAGGGGCCGGCCTGGTAGTGAGCCGCCTGCTGAGCGACATCGCGGGGACCGTTTTGGTGATTGGCACCCCGGCCGAGGAGACAAATGGAGCCAAGGTAACGCTAGTTGAAGCCGGGGTGTTTAACGAAATAGATGCTGCCTTAATGTTTCATCCGGGGGACTGTAATGCTGTGGAGGTTAGTTCCCTGGCCCTGGATGCGCTGGAATTTACCTTCAAAGGCAAGGCGGCTCACGCCTCGATCTGTTCCCAGGGAGGAGTTAACGCTTTAGAAGCAGTACTCTTGCTGTTCGGCGGAGTGAACGCGCTGCGGCAGTACCTGGGTGATGAGGTGTTGATTCACGGAATTATTGCTGAGGGCGGAGTCAGGGCGAATATTATCCCGGAACGGGCAGTAGCCCGCTTTTATATTCGAGCCCGGCGGCCCGACCAGTTAGAGAGAGCGGTGGCCCGGGTTAAGGACTGTGCCCGGGGAGCAGCCACCATGACCGGCACCATAGTTGAGTGGCGCAATTACGAGTATTCCTATAAAGGAATGATCAGTAATCCGACCCTGGTCAGTTTGTTTAAGGAAAACCTTCGGAAATTGGGGGTCAAAGATCTGGTTGGCCCACGGGAAACCCTGGGCTCGCTGGACATGGGTAACGTTAGTCAGGTCACGCCCAGCCTGCATCCCTACCTTTTATTAAAGCCCCGGTTGATTTCGCATACGCAAGAATTTGTTGAGGCAGCCGGGTCAAAGGCCGGGGAACGGGTTTTGCTATTGGCAGTCAAGGCTTTAGCTTGGACCGCCATCGATCTTTTGCTTAACCAGCAGTTAGTGGAAAAAGCCCGGCGTGAGTTAGAGCGAAAACTAGCAGCCCAAAGCCAGGTGGAATGGGGAGCAGCCTCGAGTTAGATATTTGAGATTGGATGTTGGACGTGAGGTGTGAGGTATGAGGTAT
>JAAZDI010000130.1 GCA_012512295.1 Syntrophomonadaceae bacterium | reverse complement strand
CCCATAACCTTTATATTGACTATCTCCGTGGACGTCAGGGAAAAGTTTTTTCGCCGGAAGAATTGCATCATTTGGGCGGGGGAGGCTCCGGTCCAGAAGAAAAAATGCTGCAGAGTGAAGAAGCGCAGCGTTTAAGGGCCATGCTGGCCCAATTGGCCCCGGAACAAAGGGACGTGATCTCACTCCGTTACGCTGGGGAGTTAAAGTTTAGTCAGATTGCCGCGGTATTAAATAAATCTGAACCAGCGGTGAGGATGATCCACCATCGAGCCCTCAAAGCCCTAAGGGCCGAATACCAAAAAGATAGTGAAGGCAGGTGAGTAAAAATTGTACGAAAAGGATGGCAACAAGGGAGATGTTCATGAGAATTCTCTAGAAAATCTCTTGGTCCACATGCGTAGAGTACGTGCGGCCATTCCAGTGAACCAGCGCTTACGGGAAGAACTTCGTCAGCACCTGCTCCAACAGCAATCAACCGAGGCCGGCGGTGAAGCAGCGACCGGTCAGGCTCCTCATAAACCAGAGGCAGCATCGTTACCGGACGTAGTCTGGAATAAGGCTGTTCCAGACGTGCCTTATTCCAAAAGGTTAAGCCGGCGAAAACGATGGTGGTGGGGGGTTGCTGCTGTATTACTGCTAATGGTTGGGGGTTGGGTCTGGTGGTCATTTGTCGCTCCGCTAACTCTGGAAGCCGGCCACTCGCGCGAATTAACTCGTTACTTGGCTGATGGTTCGCCGGTCGATCTTGCTGTGGGGGCTAAAGGCCAAGGAATGCTAGTAGTCAAAAGTGGCGTTATAGAATTACTGGATAATCAGGGACATCAGTTTGGGCAACTTAAACCACCGACTAATCAGTCATATATTTCCGCTGCCTGGTCTCATCAAACGAATCAACTAGCGTTGGTGCAGCGATCGGACGGGGGAATTGATGAGATAATCAAAGTGCCCATCTCAATTAATCGAGAGCAGCAGCGAGTAGACTTGGCGAAGTTACAGGCTGATTTAGGAGAAGCACAGCTAATCTTTAAAGCTCAGGCAGGGCAGCAGTTGAATGACTTGAACTGGTCGCCGGATGGAAGGGAGCTAGTTTTCACCCTGAAGCAAAACCAGGGAACATCAGAGGTCTATATCCTAAACGACAAAAACGAGGCAGTCAGCCTTGGGCCGGGTAAGAATCCGACCTGGTCTCCAGATGGCACGCGGCTTGTCGTTGAACGGCCAGGCGAAAAAGCTGAAACCACAGATCTATGGCTGGTTCAGCGTGAAGGCAGTAATCCAGTTCGTTTAACTACCGGGCAAAAACCAGTCTGGGGAAGAAACGGCTATCTAGCCTACATTGAGCTAAAAGATACGGAAAGAGTATTAACCTACAATTTAGATGGGTCGCCTCTTTTTTCAGTGCAGCAGCGGCTAGGAGAAATCCGGACCCTTTACCTGGGCAAGGCCGGCACGGCCGCGGTCAAAGCCAGTCCGGAGGACATTTTAGAAAGCAGTCAGTTGCTGATTGCTTCGGATAACCGACCCGGTGCACCTGAGTTAAACTGGCTGCGATATTTGGAATTAACCGGGGTTCAGGAGCCCAGAACTTTGCGCCTGGATCAGGTTAATCGGTTTCAGCATATCGAGTTCGGGCCCGAGGGTAAAACCTTACTGATTGTCCGTAAGGAGGGCGGCATGGTGGTGCTGGAACAGATCGGCTTACGGGAAAAGTTGATTAAGGCGAGGTGATTGGCCGGTGATAATCGGAGAGTGGAAAATGGAAAAAGAGAAACGGTTAAGCCTTTGCATCCCCCTGGTTCTGGCTCTGTTCATTGTCCTGTCCTGCCCGGGGATAGCGCAAGCAGCAGTCAGCCTTAATGTACGTCCGGGACTGAATGGTCTGTATAAAACAGAACAACCAGTTCCCCTAACCATCGTGATCGATAACCCAGGGCCTGAGTTTGCAGGCTGTATTGAGGTAAGGCCCTATAATCCGCGTCAATCGGATAGTGATTTAAATCAGACTGTTTATGTAAGTGGACCGTATTCCTCATTTAATGGGCGTTACCGGACCGCGGTCAAGGTACCCGGCCAGAGCCGACAAGAACTGCGCTTAGTTGTTCCCGGCGAAGTGGTCGCCTCCCTGCCAGTCGTTGAGCTGGTTTCTGACGAGGTGGTCCTGGCTAAAGCCGGGGTGGAAGGGACCTCCGTGAGCGGAGGCCAGATCGTCCTGGCCTTGAGTGAGGAGATCGTGGGCGGTGGTTTGCAGTCCTCTGTTTCGGAGCAAAGGAATTCGTCGATAAATCTGAAGTATTTGCCGCCGCAGAGTCTGCCGAGCGGGCTTGAGGAACTAAACATCCTGGATATAATTATGGTCGACCCGGTCGCCGTCTCCGGTTTAACTGCGTCCCAGGCTAAAGCCATTAAAGAGTGGGTTTATCTTGGCGGCCGGTTAGTTCTCCTTGGCGGAGCCGGAGCGAGTGAAGGAGCTCCTTTTGCCGACCTAACGCCGGTCCGGCCGACTGGCGAAAAGTTAGTGGACGGTTCCCTGAAGGGGCTGCGGACCGGCGGGCCATTATCGGTCGTATCCGGAGAGCTGATTGCCGGGGAGATTGTTTTAGCCGATAATGGGGTCACGGTCATGGCGCAGCGTGAAGTAGGCCACGGACAGGTCTTCTACTGTGGGGCGGTGCCAGCAAACCTGGGCAAGGGAGCGACCGGGGTTTGGTCCTTTCTGGCCGGCTTGTCACCTGGCCTGAGTATCTTAGAGGATAGTTCGTTTCTGCGTTATATCCCTCTGGAAAAAAGGCCATACCTGCAGAATCAGCAAAATTTGGTCGATGCGAGTTCCTATATCCCACAGTTGAAGGGGCCGGCAGTGAAATGGCTGATGGGGCTGTGGATGGTTTATTTGCTGATCGTGGGTCCGTTATTATACCTGATCCTGCGGCGTTTTGACCGGCGAGACTGGGCCTGGGGGTTGATACCGGCTGGAGCACTGTTAGCGGCGGTTGGCTTCTATATGTTAGCTCCATTTCACCGGATGCCCGGCCAATTAATCCAGACGTTGACCACCGTGGAAATCCTCTCCCCTCAACTGGCGGAGGTTAAAGCCGGGGCCACAGTCGTAACTTCGAAAAAGGGTGACCTGGCAGTCCGGGGAGTAGAGGGGATGATGGTTATTCCAAGCCAAAATATGTATGGACCAGTGAATGACCAATCCACCCTGATTAATCAGCAGGATAATTGCTACCAGGTAGATTTCCACGAGGTGCCCTTTTCTGGCGCGCGGCAGGTGGCAGTCGCCGGCATTCAACGGAACCGGGGGAGTATTGAAGGAAAAATGTACCTGGAAGGGAGTAAGCTAAAAGGCGAGCTGATTAATCGAACCGGGTTGGACCTGCAGGATGTTCGGCTAGCATGGGGACGCCGGGTTATTGAAGTAGCTGAGTGGCCGACTGATGGTAGCCTGACCATTGAAGAAACAGTTGCCACTTTGAAAACCGTTGCTAATTCAGATTGGTTTGGTCCATGGCGGCCGGATGATCCCTATTATCGCGAACGTCGGATGTTGAACAATCCGTTGATTAGTTCAGTAGTGGTGGAGACGAGAGAAGTATCAGTCAGGGCAACTGGCTGGAATGCCGGGTTACCGGAAACGGTCCAGTTTATCGGCTGGCATAAAGGTTCGCCCGGATTGCTGACAGTGCAAGGACCGGAAAGGGTTACTCAGGAGTACGGACTGGTGCTGCTCACCCAGGACCTACCCGTGGAAATGGTTCCCGGTGAGATTAGTTTACCGGCTGGCAGCATCACGCCTTTGTCTGGCAAGGGAATTGAATTAGGCCCAGAAGGAATGATCCTTTACGAAAACAGTGGGAATTTAACTTATGACTTAAAAAGTCTAGAAAAGAAGTATAATTTTAAGATAACGGGACTGAGTTTTCCCGCTTGGGCAGCTACTGAACAGTACAGCAT
>JAAZDI010000129.1 GCA_012512295.1 Syntrophomonadaceae bacterium | reverse complement strand
GATTGAGGCTCAGCCCCGGCTTGGTTATCGTTTGTTAAGCCGGCCTGATCGTCTATTGCCGGAAGAAGTTACCTTTGGCTTGGGAACTAAGTACCTGGGGCAGGTAGTTATATATTATGACGAAATCGAGTCAACGAATGATGTCGCTCGACGTTTGGCTCAACAGGGGGCTAAAGAAGGGACTTTAGTGGTGGCGGAAAACCAAACCCAGGGGAAAGGTCGGCTGGGGCGGCATTGGGTAACCCCGCGGGGTGAAGCTTTGACTTTTTCTTTTATCCTCCGTCCCCAGCTCCTGCCTCAGGAAGCGCCCCGCGCCACTTTAGTTTCGGCCGTCGCGGTTGCCCGAGCTTTGCGGGCCCTGACCGGGCTGGAGGTTAAGATTAAATGGCCAAATGATCTGCTAATTGAAGGCAAGAAGATAGTCGGCATTTTGACTGAGATGAATTCAGAAATAGATCGAATAAATTACCTGGTGGTTGGAATCGGCATTAATGTCAATATGGATCCAGACGTCTTTCCACCAGATATTAGGGATAGAGCTACCTCGCTCCGGGCTCAATTACAGCAGCCGGTTTCCCGCCTGGCAGTTCTGCAGCGATCTTTGGAAGAATTAGAGAAGTGTTATGAATCCTGGAAGACGGGAGAGTTTAGCGAACTCTTGCGGGAATGGAGAGCGCTTTCAGACACCCTGGGGAAAACTGTTCGGGTAAATGACCTGGAGCGGGTGATTGAGGGCTTGGCGGAAGATATAGAGGAAGACGGCAGTCTTCGTTTGAGGCTAAGTGATGGGATGATTCATCGGGTTATTGCGGGCGATGTTTTATTTGGGTAACCCCTCACTTCTGGAGGAATTTTTTGATTCAGTATAAAGGAGTGCCATGTTTTTAAAGAGATTAGAAATTCAGGGTTTTAAAACATTTGCTGACCGTTTGGACGTTGAACCGGTCGGCCAGATTACTGCTATTGTCGGGCCTAATGGTTGTGGCAAGAGCAATATCGTGGATGGGATTCGTTGGGTCCTGGGTGAACCTAATGCCCGGACCCTCAGAGGCACCCGAATGGAGGATATTATTTTTGCTGGCAGTGATCGAAGAAAACCGGTGGGTATGGCCGAGGTATCCATAACCCTGGATAATTCCTTAAAGATACTACCCATCGACTATAATGAAGTGCGAATAACGCGGCGGGTTTACCGTTCGGGAGAAAGCGAGTTCCTGATCAATCGGGCCCCCTGTCGGCTGCGCGATATTCAACACCTGCTCCAAGATACGGGTATCGGTTATGAGTCTTTTTCGATAATTGGTCAGGGAAAGGTGGATGCCATCCTTAGTTCGCGCCCTGAGGAAAGACGGCGGCTGATCGAAGAGGTAGCGGGCATTACTCGACACCTGACTCGAAAGCAAGATTCGTTAAGAAAACTCGAGGAGACCAAGCATGCCTTAATCCGTATAGAGGACGTTCTGGAGGAATTGGGAGAACAGTTGGGGCCTCTGGAAGAACAAGCAGAGCGGGCGAAAAGTTACCGTAAACTGCAGGCGGAGTTGGCCGCTCTTGAAACCAAGCTCTGGCTGCGAGAATGGTATCAATTGGAAGGACGATGCCAAAAAAACCGCCTAATCTGGGAAGAGATTAAACAAAAGTGTGAGGATCAGGAACGCGAACTGCAACTGGCAACTGAACAATTAGCCTTACAGCGGTTGGTTTGGCAGGAAGCCCAAGAAAAATTAGAAAAAGAAACAGAAGCGTTACACGAGGCACAGCAGGCTGCGGAACGGTCTAAGTTGACCAGTCAGATGTTGCGTCAAAAATATGAGGCCTATCAGGAACAGGAGGCAGAAGTAAAATGGCAAAATCTGGAATGTCAGGGTATGCTGGATAAGCTGCTGGAGGAAAGAGGGCAAGCGGAAAAGAGAAGACAGCAACTGCAAGCCAGATTAGCCGAGCAACAAGAAGAACTGGAGCAATTAATCGGTCAGGAAGCTAACCTAAGTAAAAGCTGTTCCACCAAGAGTCAAGAGATTGAGCAGCTAAAAAGCGATTTAATTGAAATCTTGAAATTAGCAGCGGAAAAACGCAATATCATAACTCGGCTAAGAATCCAGGAAGACAATAGAGAACGCCGGGCGAATCAAATCAGGCAAGAGAAGCAAGCCGGTTTAAACCGAAGCGAAGCTCTGAGGAAACAGATATGGAAAATTGAGCAAACAATGTCTGAGCAAGCCAATCGGTTGCTTCAAATCAATCAATTAAAGGATGAGCTCCTCAACCGAGATCAATCGTTGCGTCAGAAGCTGGTTAAGTATACTGAAGAAAACAGGCATCGAGAAGACCGTTCCCGATCCATTGAATCTAGATTGCATGTGCTGCGGGAAATGGAACAAACTTATGAAGGGTATTCCCAGGCAGTACGCGAGATTATGCGGCGTCGTCAAACCGAGAGTTTTGGGGCTGGGATTCATGGAGTAGTCGCCGAACTAATTGAGTTTCCAACTCAGTATGAAAAGGCAATCGAAGTAGCCCTAGGTGGAGCGGTCCAAAATGTGGTGACTGATACGGAGCGGATTGCCCGAGAGGCAATCTATTTTCTTAAAACTGGTAAATATGGCCGCGTCACCTTTCTCCCGCTTGATACTATTAGACCATTGGCGTTGGAGGATAGTCGAGCAAGCCAATCCGGCATGGGAATCTTGGGCAGAGCGGTTGACCTGATCAAATATAAGCCGATGTATCAGCCGGTGATGGAATTTCTCCTTGGTCGGGTTTGGGTAGCCGAAAGTATGGAAGCAGCGGCGAACTGGGCCAGACAGCAAGGGTTTACCAGACGTGTCGTTACCTTGGATGGTGAAGTCTTTAACCCCGGGGGTTCATTAACCGGTGGCAGCCTGCCAGATAAAAAAAGACATATTTTCGGACGGCGTCGAGAAATAAAAGAGTTAGAAGCTGCTTTTAATCGGGAACGGGAGATTATACAGTTACAGCAAAAAGAAATGGAAGACCTGAAACAAAAAATTCAGGATTTAAAAAAGAGTAGAGCTGATTTAGAACGGGAACAATACCAATTGGAACTGGCACGAATATCCGGCCAAAAAGATTTAGTCCATCTCAAACAAGAATTAAATAAATTATTAGAACGATTAACCATAATTGACTATGAAGAAAAAGATTTGACCGAGCAGGGTAGCGGTTTGCATCAGGAAATCCAACAGCTTGAACAGGAATTATCTTCTTTAACGCAGCGAGAATCGGTAATCCGGGAGGAGTTAGCAAGAATTCAGTTGACCTGGGAAGAAGAGCTGCGACAGTTAAAAACTATAGAGAATAATATCTCCAACCTACGCGAAGCCCGTGCCGCCGGAAAACAACATTTGTTGGGACTAGAGGATAATCTGAGTCGTCTGGAAAGAGAGGAAGACAGACTAAAGCAGAAGCTGGCTGCTTTTCAGCAGCGAATCCAAGAAACAACTGCTCAATTGGGGAAGCTTAGAGATGCGCTAGCCGGGGAAGCCAGTCAATTAAAGGCGGCTGAGGAAAAGGTAAATATTTACCAAGCCAAGGTGATTTCGATTCGGAATCACTTCCTGGTCCAACAGGATAAGATCCAACACCTTGAACAAAGCTGTCAGCAAAAACGCTTGGAGTTAAACCAGCTCCTTAATCAAAAACATAGTTTGGAAGTTCAAATAACTAAACTGGAGGCCGAAGGCCGGGGCTGGCTTGAGCGATTATGGGAGGCTTACCAAATATCGCGGGATCAAGCGGAATCCTTGATTAATGAGGAGGCGACTAAAATAACTGCCTTTAATTCCAAGGAGGCTAGGCAACGGATAAAAGAACTGCAACAGGAAATTACGGCCTTGGGTGAGGTTAATCTAGGTGCGGTGGAAGAATACGAAAGAGTTAGCCATAGAGAGCATTACTTAAGAAACCAGCAGGCAGACCTGGGTCAAGCCTGTCGCGGATTGGAACAGATTATTGTTGAGTTAGACCGGGTAATGGCCGAACGTTTAAAAACAAGCCTTGATAAAATTAATCAGAACTTTGACTTGGTTTTTCGAGATATCTTCGGGGGTGGCAAGGCCAGGCTGTATTTGACTGATCAGGATAGTCCACTGGATTCTGGATTAGAGATTATCGCCCAACCCCCAGGTAAAAAGCTCCAGCCCCTTTCATTATTATCCGGGGGTGAAAGAGCCCTCACCGCGATCGCTTTGCTCTTTGGTATCCTTCAGGTCAGGCCCAGCCCCCTGTGCATCCTGGATGAGATCGAGGCTGCCCTTGACGAGGTGAACGTGAAGCGGTTTGCCCAGTTTTTGAGGAGGTTTGCCGAGAAAACCCAGTTTATTGTGATTACCCACCGCAAAGGAACTATGGAAGTGGCGGATGCCTTGTATGGATTAACCATGGAGGAGAAAGGCGTTTCCAAACTAATCTCGGTCCGCTTGGTAAACCCGATCGAGCAGGTGGTTTAGCATCGCTATCCATTTATCACTCAAAAGGTTGAGCAGCCCGGATAACACCCCAAAAGCAGTCGGATACCACCAAATCCAGGGCAAAATTTTATGTTAACTAAGAATGAGATAGTAGGCCAAGCTGGGTATCGCATATAGTGTTTTAGAAGAGAACATGGATAAAGCTTGGAGGGGAAAGGATGGATTGGTTTTCATGGCTAGAAAGTTAAATATTGCCTTTCTCTGGCACATGCACCAACCTTGTTACAAGGACCTGCATACCAATCGGTATCATCTGCCCTGGGTTCGTTTACACGGAATCAAGGGTTACTATGACATGGGGCGTATTGTTGAGGAAGTGGAGGCTGCCCGAGTTACTTTTAATTTTGTTCCTTCTCTGCTAGAACAGCTCTCGGATTATGCCGATGGCATAGGCACTGATATCTATCTTGAACATACGTTAAAGCACCCAAGTGACTTATCTAGGGAGGAAAAGATTTTCTTACTTAGTAATTTTTTTCATGCCCACCCGGATCATATGATTCGACCTTATCCCCGGTATGCGGAATTGGAGGCAATGCGGGGAGACCCGTATCGGGTGGGGGAACGGGTGGATGAGTGGACCAACCAAGATTACCTTGATCTCCAAGTCTGGTTTAATCTGACTTGGTTTGGTCAAACGGTTAAAGATCGGGATGAGGAGATTCAGGGACTGATTCGCAAAGGAAGAGGCTATTCTGCCG
>JAAZDI010000128.1 GCA_012512295.1 Syntrophomonadaceae bacterium | reverse complement strand
TTAATCCTAACCACCCATGCCCGTAGTGTACAATTAAATAAAAATAACCGATACATTTCATCCTGAGCGTTAGTGAAAAATCTTGTTAAGAGAATTAATCAATTACTTTTTTGTTCTGGTTTTCTTGCGGTAGAAGATACCGGTTTCGACAACAGCCTTAATGGCCTTGTCGCGAATCATTACATCAATCTCCGTCCCGGGTTGGCTATATTCGGTTTTAATTAAGGCTAAACCAATCGGCTTCTTAAAGGTCGGGGAATGCATCCCGCTGGTCACGTGGCCGATAACCACCCCATCTTTTTGCACCGGATAATGGGCGCGGGGAATGCCTTTACCCAACATCGAAAACTCAACCAGTTTTCGGCTCAGGCCAGCCTGTTTCTGCTGCACCAGCACTGCCTTTCCGATAAAATCATCCGTGTTAAGCTTAACGAAAAAGTCAAGCCCGGCTTCCAAAGGGGTAATATCCTTATCTATTTCATGCCCGTATAAAGGTAACTTGGCTTCAAACCGGAGACTATCCCTTGCTCCTAAACCAACCGGACATAGGCGTTCCCCACCGGCTTTGATTAATTCTTCCCAGATAAAGGGGGCCTCAGTTGGCTTGGTGTAGATTTCAAAGCCGTCTTCGCCGGTATAACCAGTTCTGGAAACCAGGCATTCTACGCCAGCTATTTTAACGGCCGGGTTAAACCAGAAGAATTTAATGCTGGCCAGATCGGTATCACTTAGGGTTTGTAAAATTTCCTGGGCTTTGGGGCCTTGCAGGGCCAACTGGGCAAATTGGTCGGAAACGTTATTGACCTCGACGCCCTCAATCAGATTCTCCGTCATCCAGGCAAAATCCTTCTCGGTATTGGCTGCGTTAACCACTAGCAGGTACTTTTGGGGATTGTAGCGATAGACCAGCAGATCATCGACTACTCCTCCGTCTGGGTAGCACATTGGACTGTAAAGAATCTGCCCGTCCTGAATGGTTTTGACATCATTGCAAATCAGGTTCTGGATAAACGCTTCAGCTTTTTCTCCGGTGACGAAAATCTCTCCCATATGCGAAACATCAAAAAGCCCGGCGTTTTCCCGAACCATCTGGTGTTCTTTTATGATCCCCATTCCTTCATATTGAACTGGCAATTCCCAGCCACCAAAATCAATCATTTTGCCGTTGTACTTCAGGTGCAGCGAGTATAGCGGCGTTTGCTTTATCGACATTTTCCCCCTCCTTTTTTCATACCATTGTTATTCTACAATATAAAGCATTGCGCAAAAAGGTTTTTTACTTTTTTTCACATACTTTTTCCGCATGTATACTTTGTTCTTTATTTCATAGTACAGTTCTAGGAAGGATACTTTTGTTGCTTTGGAAAGGAATTCCTCAAAATGTGGCGAATTATTAACAGAAGAAACAGCTTGAAAGTGTGAACTGCGTATTCAATAATCGGTACGGAATAAATAAATTCGGTGAAAAACAGACGGATGTAAAATATATTGAAAGGTGGTATTATATGATTTTTGTGTTTATTGTCTTAGGTAATGTTGGGAGCAGCATGCTCCATATTTATTCTAGCGGTTAAGCTCACCCTAAAACAGGTCTCATCAAAAAAGTTTCTGGGTTAATATATGACTTTTATTTATTTCGGCACCTTAAACCTTTAGCATGACCTGGTTAATTGGGTTAACGACTGAGGAAAGTGAGCAAGAAATTTACCTTAAACGAATAACGCGGTGGTTAATGGCATGACTATGACAAAACCGGTAAAAACTCTTATTCAGCTAGCTATCTTCCTTTCTATCCCCTTGTTGGGCTTTCTTTGCTGCAATATGTTAGTAGACACCGAAGAAAATCCTCAGGAGTGGACCAAAAACAATGACCGGGTCGCCTTTACTTCGATTTATGGCAGCACTGCTCATAAAAATTACATAGCATCAGTCTTGCCGGTTAAAGACGGAGGGTATGTCCTGGCGGGCAATATTATCGAGAATCCCAACTTTACTATGAGGCACAAATTGCAAACGCAAACACCCAAAACGATTGGCGGTGCCGATAGCTGGCTGATTAAAACGGACGCCCTGGTCAACAAAATTTGGGAACGCCCGATCTTTAGGAAAGGCAGTGACAGTATTGCCTCCGCGCAGCAAACCGCGGACGGAGGGTATATCCTGGCGGGTTACACAGACACCGAGGCCGATGACACAGACGGCTGGTTGGTCAAGACCGACAGCGAGGGAAATCAGATTTGGTCGCAGACTTATTCTTGCGGCAGTATGGATGCTTTCACCGATGTGCAGCAGACCCGGGACGGGGGCTATATTCTGGCGGGTCGGGCCAATTTTCCAAATGATGATCGGTATGATGACGGTTGGTTAATCAAAACTGACGCGGAAGGCAAAGAAATCTGGTCGCGCAACTTGGGCGACAGCAAAGGCGACACAATCAATTCAATTCAGCAAACCGATGACGGCGGGTATATTGCGGGCAAAAACCCTGATTCTTTTTCCTCAGTTCAGCAGACCGAGGACGGTGGTTATACCCTAGGCGGCTGGGCCAGTTCAACTAAAACGGGTGAACCAACCGGCTGGCTGCTCAAGCTAAAGGGTTAGGAAGCGGCACCAGAGATAGATTAGGAGACAGATTAATGTTAATGGAAAAAAGATTCAAAGGTTGCTTGTTTGGCCTGGCCATCGGGGATGCTCTGGGGGCGCCGGTGGAGTTTTTAAGTTGGCCGCAGATCAAAAAAAAATACGGGGATAGCGGGATCAAAGATTTTGACAGCTGGGGCGGGTTTGCCGCCGGAACTTATACCGATGACACCCAGATGTCTCTAGCTACTGCTGCCGGATGCATTGATGCCTGGATAAGAGGCAGGGAAAAAGGCATCTGGCACCCTCCCTCAGTTGTTTATGCCAAGTATCTGGAATGGCTTAAAACCCAGTCTGACCCCAAACAGACTAGAGGCCCTGGTCATACCTGCCTCAGTGCCCTGCGCAGCGGTAAAATGGGCAGTGTTGAAGAGCCAATCAACAACAGTAAAGGTTGCGGTGGGGTGATGCGGACCGCTCCAGCCGGCCTTGCTTTTCCGCCAGGTCAAGCTTTTGAGCAGGGAGTGGCTTTTGCCGCTATAACGCACGGACATCCTTCCGGTTACCTGCCGGCCGGCGTTTTAGCCGAGATAACGTCCCATGTTGAGTGTGTGGTATTGATGTCAAGGGTTGAGGAATAAAGAACTGAAAAGCTTGTAAATA
>JAAZDI010000002.1 GCA_012512295.1 Syntrophomonadaceae bacterium | reverse complement strand
CGTTTAGTCGAGTTAATCTTTAAGCACTTTGACCTACGGCCAGCGGCCATTATTCAACGACTTGATCTGCGTCGACCCATATATCGAAAAGTAGCCGCTTATGGTCATTTTGGCCGAACTGATCTTGATCTTCCGTGGGAAAGGCTGGATATGGTTGAGGTTTTGCGGCAGGATGCCGGCTTATAGGGTTACTATAGTAAAGCGGTAGAGCAGACAGATGTCATCCTGAGCTTAGCGAAGAATCTTGCTTCTAGCGTAGGAGGGATTCTTCGCTTTACTCAGAATTATTATGCGTTACCGCGCCACAATAAACGAATAATGGTTATATTCCTAGCCATGACCCGATAACCGCACTTTACTCTCCCTCACCCCTCACCCATAACTTGCCTTTGCCCTACCCCCGGTTTAACCCCTCACCCTCTAAACCTTGACGCTTCACCTCTCACCCCTTACCGGATAATGGTTTTTATGGTTAATGTCTGCTATAATATTTATAAGGGGGGATTAAATGTGGTTCGGAGGTTTGCTCAGGTTGTTCTGACACGGGAACACGAACGTCTGAACCGCGTCTTTAGTTACGCCGTCCCAGATTCTTTAATCCCTAAACCAGAGGTGGGGTCTCGGGTTTGGGTGCCTTTTGGTCGGGAATACCTGGAAGGGTATGTAATTGACTTTACGGAAAAAGCGGAGGTTGCCGAGGTCAAGAAGATAGCACAGGTCCTGGGAGAAGGGCCTGTTTTTAGTCCGGAACAAATAGAATTAGCCCGGTGGATGGCAGATTATTATATGTGCCCGTTGATTAGGGCAATCAAGACAATGCTTCCGCCAACCCCGCCATCCCGAGGGAAACCGACAGTTAGTTTATGTCCTCTGGTTGAGGAAGAATTACTTGAGGTTATGGCGTATTGGGAAAAAATGCATCCACCAGCAGCTCAACTCCTCCATTACCTGGCGGAGCGGGGAGAAACGCCAGTTAGTCAGTTGTCTCGTCTGGGGATTGGCGATTGGAAAGAAATCCTCAGTCAGTTGGAGAGTCAAGGTTTAGTTTTGCGGAAAACTCAGCCAGTGGCCAGGAGCAACACCACTAAGGAACAGATGGTGCATATAGCGGTGAGTGCCCAGGAGGCATTGGCCGTTCTGGAGAAAATGCGGCATCGGGCTCCCCGCCAGGCTAAGCTGCTGGGAATACTGGTCAAGGAAGGTCCCCTGCCGCTGGCCATGCTAATCAATAAGGCCGAAGTTCGGCGGCATACTATACGAACCCTGCAGGAAAAGGGGTTAATTCGCATTGAGGAAACGAGTGGTGGAGGGGCCAATAGTCTGGTTGCGTTGGCGGATAGTGGGCCGGAACAGGATGACTCACCGGAACAAGAACTAGTCTGGCAGCCAAACCCAGAACAGGCCTTGGCACTGGAAAAAATTTATAAGGCTCTATTACAGTCAGACGCCGGTATTCCAACTTCGCCTATCGTCTTACACGGAGTGACTGGCAGCGGTAAGACTGAGGTTTATTTACGAGCGATCCAGTATGTTTTAGCCCAGGGCCGTACAGCAATCGTTTTGGTGCCGGAGATATCCCTGACGCCGCAGACCGCGCAACGCTTTCGTCGGCGTTTTGGTACTCGGGTAGCGGTCATGCACAGCCGCTTAACCCCGGCAGAACGACAGCGAGAGTGGAAGCGGCTTAAAGAAGGAAAAGTAGACATCGTTGTTGGGGCCAGATCGGCTCTTTTTGCTCCGCTAGAAAGACTGGGCCTAATTGTTCTGGATGAAGAACACGAGAATTCCTATAAACAGGACCGGGCCCCCCGCTACCACACTCGGGAGGTGGCAATTAAACGGGCAGAGTTAACCGGGGCAGTGGTCCTGCTTGGTTCGGCAACCCCGACGCTAGAGACCTATTGGCAGGTGGAACGAGGGAATTATCAGCTCTTAAAGTTAACTGAACGGGTCAGATCCCGGCCTTTGCCGGAGATTGAGATCGTTGACTTACGTCAGGAGTTAAAAGAGGGCAACCGCAGCATCTTTAGTCGGGCCTTGCAGGCTGAACTGGCGGAGCGACTTCAGAGAAGTGAGCAAAGTATTCTTTTTTTAAATCGCCGAGGATTTTCCACTTTTGTAAATTGTCGCCAGTGTGGTCTGGTTTTACGTTGCCCCAACTGTGAGGTGTCTCTAACCTATCACCAGGCAGACCATCACCTGCGCTGCCATTATTGCGATTACCAGCGAGCGATACCGGGTCGATGTCCCGGATGCGGCAGCAACTACTTGCGTTATTTTGGGATTGGCACCCAACGAGTCGAAGAGGAGATACGTCACCTTTTCCCGCAAGCCCGAGTTTTGCGGGTGGACGTAGATACGGCAGCCGGACGCAGTTTTTATACGGAATTTGATCAAACATTCCGCCGGGGCGAAGTTGACATTTTGGTGGGAACTCAGTTGATCGCTAAGGGATTTGATTTTCCGGGAGTCACTTTAGTCGGGGTTGTGACAGCGGATACGGGTCTTAACCTGCCAGATTTTCGAGCATCGGAGCGGACCTTTCAATTGTTAACCCAGGTTGCTGGTCGGGCTGGTCGGGGTGACCGGCCAGGCAAAGTGATTATTCAAACCTATACACCGGAGCATTATAGTATTTTGGCGGCAGAGCATCATGATTTTGATGTCTTTTACCGGGTGGAAAGCCAATATCGTTCGCAGTGGCGGTATCCTCCCTTTCAGGCGCTAATTCGGTTGCTGGTTAGCGGTTGGGTCGAAAATAGAGTTCGGGTAACAGCCGAGGTGCTGGGAAGGTATCTGGACCGGTTGATTCAACAAGAGCGTAAGCAAAGTCAGTCTGCTCTAGAATTATTAGGGCCTAGCCCGGCCCCGATGACCCGTATCCGTGGTCAATATCGGTGGCAGATGGTGCTTAGGGGGGAAGAAAAATCTCTTTTGCGGAAAACCGTCCGCCAAGGAATTGCCGAATTCAGGCAGCAAAACAAGAACGGCGATATCAATATAACGGTAGACGTTGACCCGTTAAGTATGCTATAGTTCCGGTAGTAAATAACTTAATTAAACGGCTTCTTATTGTCGGAGAGGAGTCAGTAAATGGCTGTTTATGAAATAGTGAAAATTGGTGACCCGGTCCTGCGGGAAAAGGCTAAACCAGTTAAAAAGATCACAACAAATATTATTAAACTTCTGAATAATATGGCTGACACGATGTATGATGCCAAGATTGGCGTTGGCCTTGCGGCACCTCAGATCGGCATCTCGAAAAGAGTGGTAGTAATAGATATTGGGG
>JAAZDI010000001.1 GCA_012512295.1 Syntrophomonadaceae bacterium | reverse complement strand
ATAAAATTTGGGAGGCTGGCTACGGTCGGATGGAGCGAGCGGCCCTGCACACCTCTACTTTTGGGGGCAATACCCTCGCTGCGGCCGCGGCGATAGCCTCTATTCAGTTGCTGATCGAAGAAGATCTGGCAAATAAAGCCCGCATTAATGGTAGCTACTTTCTCGAAAGACTGCAGGAGTTAGCCCAAAAATACCCTGTCATAGCTGAGGTTCGCGGCCGGGGCTTGTTAATTGGTATTGAGTTTGCTTCGCCAAACTCGCGCCTCCTTAATACCCTCACCGGTGGAACAGTCAAGAAATTAGCGGAAGAATACTTTGCCTCAATCGTGGCCGGCCAATTACTAGAGCAACATGGAATAATCACTGCTTATACCCTAAATAATCCAAACGTTATCCGACTGGAGCCCCCCCTGATTATTGAGCGGTCAGAGATTGATTATGTAATTTCTGCCCTGGAACAGGTTTTTGTCAACCAGGGAATCGCGTCATTGGCCTGGCGGGGTGCCCGATCAGCCGTTAAAGGTCTGATTGGACGTTAGTTGACTTTTTAATCCATATTCGTCATGTCAATAAAGAGGAATGAATACCTAATAGACATAAATGCGTAATTGAAATAAACGGAGGATCAGTCGTTTCATGAATCAATTTGCTTTCCTAATCCATCCGCTCACTATTGACGATTTTTATCGGAAGTATAAGTTGGTAAAGTATCTCCCGCAAGCCTGGATTAATCGGCTGCTGACGAAACTCCCACCCCTGCGAATATCGGAAATCACCGGAGTTGAATCGAAATATGCGAAAACAAGAGGTACTTTTCTGGCCATAACCTTAACTTCTCGTCAGATGGTGGAACTGCCCGTTTCTTTCGTTTTACAGCGAATTATTGAAGCGGGAAAGCTAGCGGAAAAATTAGGAGCTCGCATCCTTGGCTTGGGTGCTTTTACTTCAGTGGTTGGTGATGCCGGATTAACCGTCGCCCGTCATCTGAAGATTGGTGTAACTACGGGCAACAGCCTGACCGCAGCCACCGCGATTGCCGGTACCCGACAGGCAGCCCAGATTATGGACATCGATCTGAAGAAAGCAACCGTAGTGGTGGTGGGGGCGACTGGTTCAATCGGGGTAGCTGTTTCCAGTATCCTGGCTAATGAAGTCCGTAACCTGACCCTGGTGGCTCGAAATGAACCTCGTCTTGAGGAAACAGCCAAATTAATTCGTCGGTATTATGGTGAGTCAATCTCAGTCGACTACTCAACCAACGTGGCTGAGTCAGTGAGAAAGGCTGACGTAATTCTGGCGACCTCCAGTTCTCCCGGGCCTTAATCCAGCCCGAATACTTAAAACCGGGTGCAATCATCTGCGATGTTGCCCGGCCGCGGGATACCTCGGAGCGGGTCGCGCAGGAACGAGATGATGTCCTGGTTTTTGATGGCGGGGTTCTGGAGGTCCCAGGTGATGTGGATTTTGGTTTTAACTTTGGTTTTCCCCCGCGTTTAACCTACGCCTGTATGGCGGAAACCATGATTCTGGCTTTAGAGGAACGGTTTGACAACTATAGTCTTGGCCGGGAATACCAACCAGAGAGAATAACTGAGATTTATCAACTGTCCCTCAAACACGGCTTCCGACTGGCTGCTTTACGTTTTAATGAACAGGTGCTTAGTCAGGAGTATTGTCGGAACGTCCTAAAAAATGCTCGCCTAAAACGCAAACTTCAAGCACATAACGAATATAATCAGCAATAACCTGACCGGCTGAGGTTAGCTGAATACCTCAACCCCTTCTATAACACCTACAACTTTTTTGGCAGGTGTTTTTGTTTTAGGCAGGATTTATAATTTGCTTGCAGAATAAATCTCTGTTTAAAAACTGCTAATTTGCTGATTAAAAACTCCTTATAGCAATACCCCACACCGCATGAGTTCGATGAATGACCGAGGCCAGCGGTTTTTCCCGTTTAGCCGGCCGCCGGAGTAAACTGCTGCGGAGTAAACCAATAAGTGTTATTATTTCAGAGTTTAGTTTGATGAAAAGAGGGATTAATTAGATGCTGTCTCTT
>JAAZDI010000127.1 GCA_012512295.1 Syntrophomonadaceae bacterium | reverse complement strand
GTTATTCGCAGGCTGACTGTTCGTCTTTTGACTTCCGCCGCCACACCCAATTAGCGCGATGCTTAATATAGCAATTAGTAACCAGAGAAACAAGTTTTTTAGACACAAGTCTTTTGTTTTTTTCATTTGGACTTCCTCCCGCTTTTTGTCTTTATCTAACCAAGTGCCTCTCTAAAACGGCCGCAAACCTCCTTTCTAAATAAAAAGTATATCTATTTTCAACGTTCAGGTTATGGATTCCTGCCAGACTAAAATATTCTATAATTAAAAGATAAAAACAGCTCAAGCCAAGAAAAATCCCGCAAAGACTTGCGGAATTTTTCTTTCTGGGGTTTAATGGCATTGGGTTATTATAATTTAGGTTGTAAGCGAGTCTCTTAGCTTGCAGCAGATTCACTAATAATTTTTACTACGATCCCGTCGCTGATCTCTAATTCAACCGTATTGCCGGTTTGCAGTTCGGTAAAAGCCACGGTTTCTCCATCTTGTTTAATGACCGCATTCTTGTCGACCTCATAAGTATACCGGGTTGTCCCGACTTTAACCTCAATCTGTTGTTTCCCGGTGCTTCCATTGAGCATTACCGTCGTTAGCTCGCCGGTCACCGTAGTAATATAACTGTCCGCCTCTAGGGCAACTATCTTGCCATTCACTACCGTAGCTTCAATCTCCTGACCGGGTTTAAGATCTTCGATTGTCGCTGATTTACCATTTAATCTAATAGTAACATCCTCGGTTAGGTCATAGGTTATATTTATCCCGTCAACCTTTAAAGTGATACTAGTTACATTATTAACCGTAACAACCGATTCTAAGGTGCCTTCAATTAATTCCTCTTGATCAACCGGTTGGGTATCGGTTCCTTTATCGGAGCGAATAAAGAGGACCACTCCGTCTGGATCAATGATAACTTCCACGTAGCTATTGACTTTCATTTGTTTAAGCTCAGCTCTCTTCTTATTTACAAATATAATTGATTCTTCAGTTACCTCCACTGTAATCAAACTGCCATCATTTTTTTTGATTGTTAGCGTTCCGGTATCATTATCTTTCACCCTTATTTTAGTCAGGATCCCCTCGATATCTTGATTTTCTTCATCATCCGTTGCTTTGCCCTTGCCTGGGAAAAGTTTTTCCATTTTGTCCAACAAAACGGACATTTCTGCTCTGGTTATTGGTTTATTGGGTTGGAAGGTTCGATCCGGGTTACCAATCATTAGCTTTAAGACAAACATTTGTTGAACATAGGCTTTAGCCCAAGCCGGGATTTCATCAGCATCTATGAAGTTGAGATCAGTTATTTGTTCCTCAAGTTCACTGTTATCAAAAGCCCGCAGGGCCAGGACCGCGATCTCATAGCGCTTAGCTGGTTTATTAGGCTGGAAATCAGCTAAATCTTTCTCCGTCAAAATCCCTCGCTCATAAGCAACGGCAACATATCCCCGGGCCCAATCCGGTATCTTCTTACTGTTCTTTAACTTATTTGTCGAAGCCTTTTCAGCCTCATCTTCCAATCCCAGGAGCCGAACCAGCATGACAATCGCTTCAGCATGGGTAATCGGCTTGTTGGGCTTGAAAGTTGAATCTTCGTAGCCATTGATAACCCGTCTCATATTCATCTTGGTCATGGCCTCTTCTGCCCAATGGCCAGGAATGTCAATTAATAAGCACACCTTTTGAACCTTGGCTTTTTTCGCTTGACCTGGGGGTTCTTTTTTCAAGGAAGCAGCCAGGGCTGTCGAAGCCATAAGATTAAACATAAGGGTAAAAACTAACAGATAACTGATTTTTCGTTTAAATCCACCCATTTTCGGCCTCTCCTTTATTATCTAATTAGTCGCGCTTGTATATTTACCCTCACCTTTTCTGGATCGTTACTATCCTTCTTCTTTTTGTCCTGATCGTTATTGTCTCTATCACCTTTGTTTTTCTCGCCTTTATCTCTGTCTTGTTTATCTCTATCGTTATTGTCCCTATCGTTTTTGTCCTTATTGTTTTTATCTCTGTTATCTCTGTCTTTATCGTCTTTTTTGTTCTTTTCGTTGGCCGTTTTCGCTTGCCCAGAATTAGACTTAATCTCTTTTTCTTTGTTTGGCTCTTTGGACTGCTTCTTACCTGATCCGTTATTTGCCCCAGTCTTGTCTTGGTCAAACTCATTCTTATTTTTGTTTGACCAATTTCTTAAATTAACATTGCGATTTCCTTTGATCTGATTGCGATATTTATCAGACCATTGTTTGATTTTTAGATCCTTCAAACTCCTGGTCTTTAGATCAGTGTCCTTAAGGTTTGGTTCATCCTTTAAGGCATCTTGGTAGAGTAAGAATCGCCCGGTAGAAACCCCAGTTTGCTTGGCTTGCTGCTGCAATTTCGGATCAGCCTTGGTGATCATCACCTCAACTGGAATATTAACGGTTTCTACGGAACTAATTATCGCCTGAAAAACCAGGTCCTCTTCTACTACCGGCACCGCGTTAACCGCTACGGCCGGTTCGGCCTGAACAATTGTCGTAAAGACCACATTCTCTTTGTTCGGGTCTAAATAATGCTGCTGGATCGCGACGGCAATTAAATCGGCGATCGCGGTATAAACATTTTTGCCGATTACCGGCACACTCACCAACAGAAGTTTACCCTCTTCGTTATACCCTATCCCGTCAATAACGCAGCTGTTTTGATCAACGCTCAATTCTATACTAGGATTAATGTCCAAAGAAACATGAGCCACGGCCACCGGCATAGCAGTTCGATAGAAATACCAACCAACCAGCATGATGATCATAGCCGCGGCGGCGATTGAACTCAATCTAATCCATTTTGACCGGGAACTAAGGGGCAGTTGAGTCTTGATTTCCTCTCCGACCATTACCTTGTGGGCTGGCCGGGGCACTTTATGAAATTCACCCTCCCGAGTCATGATAATACAAGATCTGGGGTTTATTTCCATTACGATACCTTGAATTTCCTTACCCATCATGACTCCCCCTCGCTGGCTAGCTGAATATAATTTCTGAGGTAGGTGAATTCATCCGCATAATATAAAATCAAGGTGACGGCAATAATGTACCGACGACCGCGCTCAACTGTCTTGGCGCTAACTCCCATTTGTTCCACCAGTTGTTTGATTGGCAGCTTCTTTTTGGTCAATAAGAATTCTAATAGGAGTGTGTTTTTAACCAAAAAGGCAGCTATTTGCAACAGGGTCTTCCGGTAATCAGCATGCTGTGGCGAAGATTTAACCAAATCCTTAAAGGAAATTTTAAATTTTTTGAGTAATTGCTTAAACTGTTGAATTTCTTCTCCCCGTTCCCGAGCGATTTCTTGATCCCAGTAATCATCCCAGGCCGGCTGAATCTCTAAGCTAGCTGCTACCTGGTTTTGCTCACTGGTACCAACCAGAGGGACGGTTTTTTGATAATACTGGTTTTCTTTTCGCCAGTAATCATTCAATCGACTCCGGATGACAATCCGAGCAAAGGCTAAAAACGGCACCCCCTTATCCGGCTGATAAATCTCAATTGCCTGGTTTAACGCAATCAAGGCAATACTTAATTCATCATCCACCCCCCACTCCAGCTTTTTCCCCGCTAGAGCGCAAGCGGTTTGACTAACAAAGGGTCGACACATCGCTATCAGCTTTTCTCGGGCCGCACTGTCACCAGCCATGGTCTGATGCAGCAAGGTGTTTAGATCATGATCCATTTAGCTTACCTCAGATCAGCCGCGTTTCCAGCCTTAGTAATTAATACG
>JAAZDI010000126.1 GCA_012512295.1 Syntrophomonadaceae bacterium | reverse complement strand
TTCCAAACGGGCAATCTCTTTATTCAGATCAACTAGCCAGGCTAAAGGCAAATAGATTTCTACCGAACCCACAACGGCCGTGAGCGCTTGGCGCGGTCGTTCGGCTAGTTCTGAATAAACCCCAACCTTTGAGACAGTAGCCAGGTTTTGAATATATCCGATCCCTTGATTGATGGTTGACAAGGTTTCCTGATCACCGCAGACCAGAATAATCTCCACCTCTCGACCCGGGGGCAGTTTTAATTCGGCCCGCAGGTTGCGAATCGAACGAATAATGTTCATCAGCAGATCCATTTCGCTTTCCGCCGCCGCGGAAACCTGCGCTTCCCTAAATATCGGCCAGGGAGCAATCATAATACTCTCATGCTGGTGAGGCAGATGCTGGTAAAGCTCTTCAGTCAGGAAAGGCATGAAGGGGTGTAATAGTTTTAGGGTATTATTCAACACATAGTGTAAAATCTTTTGGGCCTGCCGTTTGGATTCTTCCGTTTCGCGGCCATAAAGACGCGGCTTGACTAGTTCAATATACCAATCACAGAACTCATTCCAAATAAACTCATAGACCTCCCGAGCCGCCTCGCCAATATCGTAATTATCTAAATGCCGCGTCACCTCGTCTACTGCCCGGTTATACCGGCTCAAAATCCAGCGATCGGCCAAGGCCAAGCTGGTATCGATCTGCGGCGCCTCTTCTTCGCTTGAGTCCGGGACAAAGTCGGTTAGGTTAAGAATCGCAAAACGCGAGGCATTCCAAACCTTGTTGGCAAAATTTCGGGTCTGATCCAGTTTTTCCAGGTGAAAACGCACATCATTACCCGGCGTGGTTCCGGTAATGAGCATAAAGCGGAGGGTATCCGCCCCATATTTCTCAATCACTTCAATGGGATCAACCCCATTGCCTAAAGATTTGCTCATCTTCCGACCCTGGGCATCGAGGATTAATCCGTGAATCAATACCTCCCGGAAGGGCACTTCATTCATGAAAGCTAGTCCACTGAAAATCATCCGGGCTACCCAGAAAAAGATAATATCCCGACCGGTGACCAGAACTGTTGTCGGATAATAGTACGCCAAATCTGTGGTTTTTTCCGGCCAACCCAGGGTTGAAAAAGGCCACAAACCAGAACTGAACCAGGTATCCAGAACGTCCGGGTCCTGCCGCAGTTGCTCACTCCCACACTGTGGGCAGTTGGTGGGATCGTCTTTTTGACAAATCACTTCGCCACAAGCCTGACAGTACCAAACAGGAATCCGGTGTCCCCACCACAACTGCCGGGAAATGCACCAGTCGCGGATGTTTTCTAACCAATTCAGATAGATCCGCGTAAACCGTTCCGGGACAAACCGGATTCGGCCCTGCTTGACTACTTCCATCGCCGGTTCAGCCAGGGGTTTCATCCGGACAAACCACTGTTTGGAGACTAGCGGCTCAACGACCGAATCACACCGGTAGCACTGACCGACCGCATGCTGGTGCTCTTCTTTCTTGTGCAACAGGCCAAGGTTTTCCAGGTCTTGAACCACCTGAGCCCGACAGGCGTACCGGTCCATGCCGGCATAACGGCCGGCCTGTTCAGTCATCCGTGCGTCTTTGCCAATCACGACCACTTGCGGCAATTGGTGGCGCAGCCCTATTTCGAAGTCATTCGGATCATGGGCTGGAGTAACCTTAACAGCGCCGGTACCAAATTCGGATTCCACATACTCGTCAGCAATAATTGGGATTTCCCGCCACATCAAAGGTAGGATAACAGTCTGGCCAATCAGGTGCTTATAGCGGCTATCCTCCGGGTGAACCGCGACAGCCGTATCGCCCAGCATCGTCTCTGGCCGGGTCGTGGCAACGATAATGTGTTCCCGGCTGCCTTTTATCGGATATTTAAGATGCCAAAGGTTCCCCTCCCGTTCCACATGCTCTACTTCAATATCCGAAATAGTAGTCTGACATTTGGGGCACCAATTGATAATGTAATCACCCCGATAGATTAGGCCTCGGTGATACAGATCGATAAAAACTTCTCGAACCGCGTTGGAGCACCCTTCATCCATCGTAAACCTTTCCCGAGACCAATCACATGAGGAGCCCAGTAACCGAAGTTGGTTGGTGATCTGGGTACCGTATTGGTGCTTCCATTCCCATACCCGCTCCAAAAATTTTTCTCGTCCCAAGTCATACTTGCTTAACCCTTCGGTAGCCAGCTGCTCTTCTACCCGAGCCTGGGTCGCGATCCCGGCATGATCTGTTCCCGGCAACCATAAAGTACTGTACCCCTGCATTCTCCGCCACCGAGTCAGAATATCCTGCAGGGTATTGTCCAGGGCATGCCCCAAATGGAGTGAGCCGGTCACATTCGGTGGGGGCATGACGATACAAAAAGGTTTTTTGGCCGGGTCAACTTCCGCCCGAAAATAATTATGTTCCGTCCAAAACTGATACCAATTCTCCTCCACTGTTTTTGGATCATAAACAGTGGCTAGGTTCACCTGTTTCATAGATTTCTCCTTCCTGAAGATCCTTTAGCTAGTTAAAGCCTAAGTCAACTCCGGTTGTCCTTGCTCTAAATCCTCTAAAACAAGTAGACTCCTTATCCTCAAAGGACGAAAGGAGTCTCGCTTCCGTGGTACCGCCTTGTTCACATCCAACGCTACGCTCTCAAGTGCGCCCTTTATAGGCCCGGCTTGCAAATAATTCTAAGTAACAATCAAATTAAAGTCTATAAGCTGATTTTACTGGTAGATCAAACCTTTGTCAATGCACTTCAGATGGCCGCCAGGATTTATTTGCCTCGGTTTTAGCAACCCGGTGTTTGGGCGTAAGGATGCGGCCTAAGAGACCACCCACCAATCCCGC
>JAAZDI010000125.1 GCA_012512295.1 Syntrophomonadaceae bacterium | reverse complement strand
TAACAGCTATTTCCCCGGTAAAAGATGACTGCCGCAGCAGAATGTGCTTGAGGGGAAAGGTATCAGTTAATCTGGATCTAGTGTACCCTTTAGACTGGTCAGTCCCCTTAGGCCCGTTAGACTCGTTAGGCTCGTTAGATCCGTTAGACCCGTTCGGCCTGTTAAACCCATTAGGACCATCAGGCCTGTTAAGCCAGTTAGACTCATTCAGCCCCTGCCGGATAAAAGCCAGAATCTCTGACCACTCAGCTGGGATTAGTAAACAGTCCTCAAATTCAATCACCTGATGGGTGCCCGGTCGGTAATAACCCAGACGGACGCTGGCTGATTGTCTCTGTTGTCTCTGTTTTTCACTGATCGTTGCACCATTTTCTACATTTTCTAATAAAAAATTTGGTTCAGCCCCCGACTTTACAACCTCCACGTGCACCTCAATTTTGATCCGGTACCGCCAGGGATCAGCCATACCTAAAGTCGGTCGTACGGTGACCTCTGGCAGCCGGCCAATCCGTTGCAGCGCCTCTTGAACAATTTTTTGTTTCAAACGCAATTGTTCCGGATAAGCGACATGCTGCAACGCACATCCGCCGCACTGATTTAAGTAGGGACAATGCGGTGTAATCCGGTGAGGGGATGGCTGAACCACCTCGACTAATTGGCCGCGGGCAAAAGATCGTTTTATGCCGGCTACCCGGGCTGAAACAACCTCTCCCGGCAAAGCCCCCGGGACAAAAACGACTTGTCCTTGAAACCGGCCCACCCCTTCTCCTTGATGACTCAGGCCATGAATAGTAAGGGTTATCTCCTGACCCAAGGCTAAATCCGTTCCTAGAGAATGACTAAGAGATTGACTATTTATTTTGGAATCTATTTGGTCAGCCTTATTGCGAATTTCTTCTCTTCCTTTCCAATCAGTTGTCTTCTTCCTCTGCAACAACCGTCACCTTATTAATTTTCTCTTGGCTGAAATTCTGATTCATCAAATCCGGCATCACGATACCCGCGCAGAATCTGTTCTCTATATCCACCGCGTATTTTTTTATCACGCTTTTTGTAATCATCTGTCATAATGTAAGCCATAGCCGACATAAGCTTGCCATCAACGTTTACTATAATGTCTATCTTATCATAACAAGTTGGATAGCCTTCGTAACGATCTAATGAACTTTCATTTTCGTTGGTTATTTCCCATACAAGGGCAGGAGTTTTCTTTCCCTCACTTCGTTCGATATTGGCATAGTGCGGCAAAGTGAGCTGCCAATTTTCAAGGTATGTTTTTCCTAAAACTCTTGCGCCTGGACAACGCGTTTTCATTTGAGTTTTATCCATGTTACTGCCATACGCAATATATAAACGTTTATTAAGCTTAAGCTTATCTACAATTTCTTGCCATTCGGAATTATAGTCCTCATTCCAAAAGCCTTTAGTGTTATCGCCTTCTCGTAGTAAACTTGAATTATACCTATGGACAATGTTATGTACTTTATTGTGAAACTCGGGACAAAATTCCCTTTCAGCTTCAAGGAATTTGCGCAGACCACCTTTAATAAAAATTTGCATCGCGAGAATCTGTCCTTTCTCGGCTTCATATCCATGGCCGAGAAAGCCACCTCGCAAACTCGCTTTGAGTGCCTTTTCGAGTTCGGGAGCTAAATATCTTTTCCCATTAAGATACTCTCTCATTAGAATTGCTGTGCCAATATAGGTAGGTATATGGCAAAAATCTACGCGGGCATCACCAGGAACGTTATACGAATCGAGTAATTTGAATGAACCATCAACATCCTGAAACATACACAGTTCCTCTAGGGCAAGCGTCGAATTGGGGCTATTTTCCAACAATTGATTCATAGCTGCAATCATCTCATTAAGTGAGGTAAAGTTTGGTTTGTCAGCATTTAATCTTCTTAATTTCATTGTAGTATTGCCTCCCTTATTCATTCTATTGATTAGAATAATACATGCTTCAGGGAGAATACATACAATGAAATTTCCGATTTATTTTATAATCTACTGATGTCCAATCAATTACTATGTTATTATGCATAAACTGCGCCTACGATTTTATAGCATAAAACGAACAAGGCATCCTACGAAAATGGCGCAGAATGCCTTATAGCATTTTCTTTTGGTTTGACTATTTCTTTAGTTTCCCTATTTCTTCTTCAATTATTCAGCACCTTCGTATTAATACTTAATAAACCTTTCACCCGGAACACCACTGATG
>JAAZDI010000124.1 GCA_012512295.1 Syntrophomonadaceae bacterium | reverse complement strand
GTGTAGACCCGCGCCTCTATTTCCTTCTGAGTCCCGATAAAGTTCTTGATTGAAGGGACCCCGCCGAAACAAGCGCAAGTACCCAAAGCGACCAGCAGCTGGCACTCTTTCCGAATCTGCTTTAACTCTTCCACTTCGCGAGTGGTAGTTACGGCCCCTTCCACCAGACCGATATCGTACGGGCCGGTCGTATTATCCCGCTTTGCCATGACAAAGTAACTTAAATCAACGGCCCCGACAATATCCAGCAAATGCTCCTCAAGATTCAAGATCGAAAGCTGGCAGCCAGCACAGGAGCTGAATTTGAAAACCGCAATTTTCGGTTTCGCCATCTCACACCCTCCCCTCTAAAAAATATCTTCCGGCAGGTCTTTAACCTCTGAATAACGGAATACCGGGCCATCCTGACAAACAAACAGCGGGCCAATCTGGCAGTTACCGCATTTTTTAATCCCGCAGCTCATCCGACGTTCCAGCGATACAAAAATCTGCTCCGGTTTAAAACCGCGGGCAAGCAAATCGCGGACCGCAAACTTCATCATGATCCCGGGGCCGCAGGTCACCACAATGGTATTCTCCGGCTCCACCGTCATCTGGTTAAAGAGGGTGGTCACCACGCCGACATTCTCGGTCCAGTCAGTCCCGGCTGGCGAATCGACCGTCAACAGCAGATTGGTATCCGGCCAGGTGCGCCACTGGCTGAACTCATCGGTGAACAGCATTTCTTGGGGGTTTCGCGCCCCATACAGGATTTCTAACTTACCGTATTCCGGCCGACGATTAATAATATGCTTGAGCACCGGCCGCAACGGAGCCAGCCCGATCCCGCCGGCCACGACCAGCACGTTCTTGCCTTTCATTTCTTCAACTGGCCAGCCGTAGCCATAAGGCCCGCGAATCCCAACGGTATCGCCCACCTTCAGGGTGGTCAAGAAATTGGTTAGATTGCCGACTGCCCGAATGGTATGTTCAAAACAGTCCTTTTCGTCAGCCCCGGAGCTGATCGAAATCGGGGCTTCGCCAACACCAAACACACTGACCATATTAAAGGTACCCGGGTCAAACCGGTACTCTTGCCGTAATTGCTCATCCGTGAAAGCCAGAGTATAGGTCGCGGTATCCTTGGTCTGCTGTTTAATCGCCTTAATAACCGCTGGATAGGGGGTATAGGGATTCTCACTGGGACAACTGCCCCGGCGAGTCGGCCGAAAACGCTGCGCCGGCTTTTGCTCCGGGACTCCCTCTTGCAGGGCCGCCACGACCTCGACCGGGTCAATCTTAACGATACAGGTCGACACGCAACGCCCGCAACCAACACAACCAACCACGTCAAACTGCTGCTCATAATAAGCGAATTTATGGAACAACCGCTGTTTGATCCGGGCGGCTCGGTCCGGCCGGAAAACGTGGTCCAGGGCTACCCGAGAAAACTGATAGTACTGGCAGGAATCCCAGACCCGCTCCCGCACTCCATTTTGGAGAGTCAGATCAGTCTGATCCTGCACCGCAAAACAAAAACAAGTGGGACAAACATGAGTACAACTGCCGCAAGCCAAGCACTTCTCTTTCAGTTCCTGCCAGTGCGGGTGGTCAACCCGTTGGTGCATAAAATCACCCAGGTTTTCGCCCTCAATCCGCCGAGTCATGCTCTGCCGGCAGGAGTCAATTACTTGCTGCGCTGCGGTTTGGTCTGCCTCAGTCGCCGGCGTCAGGCCAGCCGCCAAGGCTTGTCCGGCTTCACTGCCCACTTCTACTAAATAGGCGTCCCCCAGGTCAGTCAGAGCCAGGTCATACCCTTTTTCCGCCGCCGGACCGGTATTAAACGAAGTGCAATAACCGTACTTACAGGGTTTGTTGCAGTTTAGCACCACAATTAAGGTATTCTTTCTTTGCCGTTGGTAGTAAGGATCCGGATAGGCCTCGCCAAAAACCTGGTCCAGGTTGGTTAAGGCGTTCATGTCACAGGGACGTACCCCGAAAATAATTCGCGGATTGATCGATTCACCAGCTTCCCCGGCCTTTTCGACTATTTGACGGTCTTGAAAAGTAATCAAAGTCTGCACCGGGGGATGAAAATACTTTTTCGGGGAATAGAATGTCTGCCCAAAATCAAGCTTAAGCTGGTCCGCAGTCTTGACTTCACCAAAGACGGCTCCTGGGCCGCGGGGCACTGGCCCAAGGATCGTATACTGACCGGCCAACCGTTCGATAAACGCAGCCAAGTCAGTTGCAGGCAAACGAAATGCCTTCACCACATACACCTCCTGAAAATTAATTACTCCAAATTACTCATGTCCGTTAAGCAACACCATCAGAACATGAAAAACTGATCGCGCTGGATGATAACGCAGGTCAGTAATTGGCAAGACAATGGTTGACAAAAATTAATCTACTTTGTATACAGATATGTAAATATAATCACAAATTCAGTCTCTTATTACTATTCTCTGGCTAAAATGAGTCTACCTCTTGAATTTTATCTAAACATGTTACATATCGTCAATGACCTTTTTTAGCCCATAGCTGATTATGCCTTCTAGGTGGCGAAGACTCTATTCCACCTGAAATATGCCCAAGGTAACCCCGCTTATAGAAGCGGGAGTCTTTTTGTTTTCATCGGGAATTTTTTTATTCTAATTCAATAAAATTAATTCAATAAAAACTAAGCAGGCTGATTCCGGCAGAGGAATCAACCAGCCTTTCGGACTCACAAAACCTTCGGACTCATAAAAACTTATCTAATAACCACTCACTATCTAATAACCCCTCACTGCCAATTGATCTTAGCTGCAAGCGGGCGGTGATCAGCGCGCTTACCATAAGTCAACTCGGCCCAGCTTTCATCCAGGTCCCGCCGATTTTCAAACAGCAGGTCCGCCAACTCCGGATCCAGGGCTCCACTTAGCACCTTTTTCCTGATTACCCCCTCAAGCTCGGTCCAGGTTAACCCTTGACGATAGGGCCGATCCTCCCGCAAAGCAGTATAGATGTCCGCCACCGCCATAATCCGGCTCGATACATCCAATTCATTCTTGACTTTACGAAACGGATAACCCCGTCCGTCAAGTCTTTCGTGATGAAAAGCGGCCCACTCGGCTAGGGGGTATTTAGCCAGCATCGGTTTAAGCACCCAGTATGTATGGTAAGTGTGCTGCTTAACCAGATTCATCTCCGTTCTAGTTAAGGCCCCCGGCTTCTCGATAATCTCTTCCGGTACCGCCAGTTTACCTAAATCATGCAACAGCCCGGCTACTTCCAGCAACGCCCACTCTTTTGGGGGCAAACCGGCTTTCTGAGCTAAGAATTTCGCCGTTGCGGCTACCCCGCACGAATGTCGGTAAGTAAAAGGGCTTTTAGCGTCAACCACCCGGGCAAAAAGCTCCGCCAGTTCCAAGAGCCTTTCACTTGTTACCCTGATCCACCGAAAAGGCACGAGTTGCAAAAGACTGTTATAGGTCCAGGGAGAAACTAGGTTCAGCCAGAAACCCTCATTCCGGGTTAAATCGCTAAAAAGGTCGACCAAGTCAGGGTCAAAAATCTGGCCCGACAAATTCCGAATCCGTTGAAGTATTTCCCGGCGTTGTTCAAGGATGTACACCTCATCGCGGATCAAGACATCGACCCGGTCGACCAGATGAATAATGCGACTAGACAGCGGAATCTCACTCCGGCTAAGCCCGGAAGGATTGCCCCCAACCCAGTGATCATGGTGCGACAGGATAGTCTCCGCCACAGACTCAAAGGTCGGTATTCCCGACGTCAATTGGTAACCCTGCCGACAGTGGGGCCAGGGATTGGCCGTGTCGAAATTTTCTAAGGCCAATTTTTCTTGCCAGGTGACCGCGCCAGCATCATGGATAATCGCCGCCTTAAACAGGTCAAAAAGCGCGTCCTGCCCCAGACCGGCGGCTTGGCCCAGACCTAAAGACATTATGGACACCCGTTGATGATGCCGCATTAACCCCCGGCTGGAAAAATCGAGACTACGGGCTAAATTTATCAGCCACGGTACCAGATTGATTTCCAATTAATTCACCCAATTCTAGAACATATTCGTCCCC
>JAAZDI010000123.1 GCA_012512295.1 Syntrophomonadaceae bacterium | reverse complement strand
GGGCTGGGCTCAATGAGCACACACTGCTTGAAGAGTGTGGTGAATATGAGCTTTCCCGGCTGGAACAGTCGTTCGGCCAAATTCAAAGATCTTTAATCGAGCGAGAATTTCAACCCACTTTGGTCATTAGCAGTCAGATGGACAATTTCAACCAAACCGGGTTATCGACTAGTCCGAAAGAGATAAAGACAAATCAAGCAAATCTTGACGTCCTCATTAAACAATGGCTGGCCTTTCCCCGGTCCATAAACCTGGTTGAATTTGCCGCGATCCCGCTGCACCATCTGGCAAGCGAATCCCGGCAAGCTTACCAGATCCCAAAGATGAACGAATTGCTAGACACCTTTTATCAAATAAAACAGCGTCAGCTTCGTTGGTCTAGTTTAAGCAGTCGCTTATGCGAAATCTAGAGTCAGAGTTAGGACGGGCCTATCGCAAACTTTCCTTGCGCGAGGAAAGCTTGTCTGATGTCCAGGAAGCTGAACGCTACCGCCTTTTTGGCCAGCTCCTGATGACCTATCTTTACCAAATATCCCGGGGAATGGAAGAAATCACCCTAAAAAACATCACCGAACCGGGTGATGCTTTTGTAACTATTCCCCTATTCCCCCAACTTTCACCAGCCGAAAATGCGCAACACTATTTTAAGCTTTATAATAAAGCCCGACGCAGTTTAGAAGTGGTCCAAGATCAGTTGCGCCTCAGCCAAGAGGAAATTGCCTACCTGGAATCAGTTAAACAATCGCTTGAATTGGCGACCACTTTAGAAGACTTAGAAGAAATTAGTCTAGAGTTGATCGAGCAGGGCTACCGGCGACCTCAGCCAGTTGACGAAAAGCTGCTTATGACAACCGGGCGATTAATTGGAAAAAACGGTTCAGCTCCCAGGAAGCAGGACAGCTTAAATAAGCAAAGCCCACACTACGGAGAGAAAAAATCAGCGGCCAAGAAGACGGGCGGGGTAAGAAGGACGAATAATAAAACTAGACAGTCTAAATCAAAAACAAAATCCGGTCAGCTTGCGAAACTTCAAGACAGAGAAGTGAGCTTTATGTCCTTCCGGTCCTCCGATGGTTATGAAATCCTGGTTGGAAAGAACAATAAACAAAATGATTTCTTGACGATGCGGTTGGCCCGAAAAAATGATATCTGGCTGCACGCCAAAGAAATACCTGGTTCTCATGTCATTATTCGAACTAATAAGATGGTAACCGAAGCCAACGGGGTACACGGCAAGGTAGACGATGGCTCCCCATCCCCTGTCTGGCTGCCTGAGCTGGGCGTAAGCAGTCAAACAATCCGTGAGGCGGCCCTTTTAGCAGCTTACTTCAGCCAGGCGCGCCACTCCAGTTCTGTTCCGGTCGACTTTGTTTTACGTCGTCATGTCCGAAAACCGGCCGGAGCTAAACCAGGCTACGTCATATATGATCATCAACAAACCATTTATGTAACACCAAGTCAAGAAAACTTACAAATGCTACTTCGAAAATAGACATGATTTTTCATTTTGTTGAGGCCGCTAAGCTGCACGAAGTCTACTTGGCGGCCTCTTGTAACCGAGCGATCTGCAAACGTAATCGCTTGCGCTCCTCCTCCAAATTTTGGGTATGCAAGCGATGCTGTTTTACTTCAATCTCTAGTTCTGTAAGGTACTCTTCCAGGTTACGCACTTTAAGTCGCGCTTCCTGAAGGGCTTCCTGTAATTCGTTGATTCTCTCTAATAAGACTTTATGTTCATTTTGCAGCTCAACAGTTTTATTGCGCGCTATATCCCTTTCCACTATAAACCGTTGCGCAATCCATTTTTCAGCTGATATTCTGTCTAATTCATCTCTGGTTGCTTTCAGTTTTTCATTACTAGTTTCAAAAATATTGATTACGTTGTCGGAAAAACTCAGCTCATCCCGCCATGAAAAACCGCAATCTTCCAAGTACCTTCTGATGATTCGGCTCTCTTCTTCCAATAATCCCTGTTCAGCGTTAGAACGTTTAAACCGATTACCTTTAGCAACTATCTTGTCTGATTCCTTATTATACTTATGCGTTTCATTATTCTTATTAATAACCATCGACTTTCACCCCCCTACTATACTATCGTAACAAATCTATTTCGGCATAAACGATTATGGAAATGCAAGCAGGAAAATAGGTGAATTTGCCGAATAATCCACATCAAAGGAATTGTCTGAAAAAAAACTAAATAAAAATTTTCACATAATGTAAGATTGTATTAAACAGTGATGAGAGTTATAGATATCAGCCTCCTCAAAACGATATCTACATCACCTTTTAGACTATCTAATTTCTTTGGTTAATACTTCCATACCATATAGATTTAATCTATATTCATTATTCATTCATCTAACGCAGAGAGGAGAGCAGTATCTTTGTGAAAAGACCAAAAATACTTATTGTTGACGATCAGCAGATTAATCGTCTCCTGTTACGAAAACTCCTCAAGGAATACACCATCATCGAAGCCAGCAACGGTGAAGCTGCCCTCAGGCTAGCCATCGCAAAGAAGCCTGATCTAATAATTCTAGATATTATCATGCCTAAGCCAGATGGGTATTCGGTTCTGTCTACGCTGAAAAGCAATCCAGCCACCTGGTTAATCCCGGTCATTTTAGTTTCGACACTGCAGGGCTTGGATGAAAAAATAAAATCCTTAGAAAATGGAGCAGATGATTTTATTTCTAAACCGTTTAATCCTTTAGAATTGAAGGCTCGTGTCAAATCTTTACTGCGAATTAAGAAACTGCAGGAAGAACTAGTAATGGTCCAACACATTGTTGTATCTCTGGCAACAGCTATGGAAGCTAAAGATGACTACAGTGCCAACCATTCTCTGCGGACGTCTTATTATGCTGGGAAACTAGCCAAACGATTGATGCTGTCTGATTCTGAACAAAAACATATCCGGGTAGCCGGATTTCTTCACGATCTTGGTAAGATCGGGATAAAGGATCGCATCCTTTGTAAACCAGCGGCATTAAGCGAGGATGAATTCGAAGTGATTAAATCACATCCCTTGATTGGGGAAAAAATCTGTTCGTCAATATCCGCTTTTGCCCCGATCCTCCCTATCATTCGTCATCACCATGAACGTTTTGATGGAAAGGGATACCCGGATGGTCTAAAGGGAACGGCCATCCCCCTCGGGGCTCGGATTATGGCCATTGCCGATGCTTACGACGCTTTAACTACGGACCGGTCATACCGTAAAGCCTACAGTAAAAGTACTGCCTGGGAAATTTTACATAGAAATGAAGGACCGCAATGGGACCCAGAATTAGTTAAAATATTTTGTCAGATGCTAAAAGAGGAAGATTTTCTGATTCACCATGATTTCGCATCACCAACGTTGCTCTTGCTGGCAGAGGGCTAACTAAAACAGGTGTGACTGAGATTGGCTCTGGTTTGAATGGTCGTTGTCAAAAGTTGATGAAACTTCTTGCCGATCAGAAATTAGCGGAATAATAGCGAATTACACTGCTTTCGATTGACGTTACCTTCTGTTCCAGATTCGGAATGCGCTGTACTAATTGTCTTAAATCACCCTTTTTGCATAAGTTTTCCATCTCAAGTATTAGTTCAGCCAATTCTGTCATCCGCAAATTTAAGGCAGAACCCTTTATCGAATGAAATATACCAGGCAAAGTGTCATAATTAGCTGTAGCAAGGGCCTTGTGGCAGTTAACGAGATTTTGCCTGGTTTCCCGAAAAAAAGATTGATAAACTTCGAGTAAATCTTCCGGTTCCAGCATAAGTTCGGCTACGACCTTTGATAAGTCATAACTCATCCCGACAACTCCTTCTCAAAACGTTTGTATCCACTCCGGTTAGGATCGGCAAGGTCGATCCGCCTACCGGCATCAGGATAATCCGCGCCTCTTTGCCTAATTCCTCAAAAGCCTGATTAAGGGCCAAACTTACGGTCCTAAAAGGTTTCATAAACAAGCGTCGGACAAAAGCTGGTTCCATCTCTGAGACCAGAAATACCTGACATTTCTCCAGAATAATTCCAATCGCCGCAGCCTTATGACCGCCCAATTCGAAGTTGCATTGGATATTATGCACCATCTGACCGGGGTCGGCCGCGTTAAGCATCCACCTTTCAAAAACCTTCTCCCCCAGGCCCTCACTACAGGCAGCGACCAGGATAATTATCCCCCCTGGGCGAACGGCATGCTGGGCATTATCCAGGGCCTTCTGGGCCTGGTAGAGATTTATGTCTCTGGGCTGCCCTCCAGGGGTGGTTACCACAATATCGGCCAAAGAAGGAATCTCGATCTTATACAATTTGTCCAAGAAACGACAGCCTTCCCGGTGCGCCAACTGATAATGCCCGGCCACTGCCTTTACAATTCGTTTATGATCATCAAGAACCACGTTAAGAATAAAATCAATCGGGATCAGTTGAATCGCTTCTTCAATGTCCTGGCGGACCGGGTTATTGTCCAACACCCCAGTCCGAGCCGTTGGTTGAACCAGCATCTGATGATTTCTTTGAATTGCCCGCCGGGTCGAAACTCCGGGCATAATCGCTTTGGCCCCACCGCTATAGCCAGCAAAGTAATGGTACTCAATATTGCCCAGACACACCCGACGGTCTGCTTCCGCCACCGGCCGGTATATTTCAACTGGGGTCCCCCGGCTGGTAGTACCAAGGAGAACGCAGTCCTGAGGATCGCTATCCATAACTTCTACCCGTTGATAGATTTCCTCTACGACTAGGTAAATCTTCTCTTCCTCAGTGTGGTGACGGTGACTGCCCAAAGCCAGCACAATTCTAATATCCGTCTCTTTTACGCCGGCGATCGCCAGTTCCTTTAAAACATAGGGCAACACTCGTCGCGATGGCATTGGCCGGGTAATATCACTGGTAATGACCACAACCTTTTCGCCTGGTTGCACAATCTCCCTGAGGCGCGCTGAACCAATCGGATTGTTTAAGGCATAACGGATCTCGTCTGCCTCATCTCTTCCCTTGGGGATTGGATTATTTCTTAATTCTTTAATTAAATTATCTTCGCTTATTTCAAATTCTTGCCAACCAGAACCATAGCCAAATTTAATTTTCATCACTACTCAGCCGAAACCGGCACCCCCACGCTATCTAAGGGACACGGGTCCGGTTTACCATCCTTTCAGTACTTGGATTATCATTTCTAATCGATTTCCTCCGTAATAGAGTCTTATTTATAGTTTTATTAATTCTTTCATTATACATCAATCTGGCCATCCATAAAATGCATAAAGGCCGGTAAAAGTCAACATACTATTTAATAGTTTTGCGTTAATAGGTTCAGGGTAAACGCTCTAATGATATGTTAATCTTTTCAGTTCAACAGTTAGTAAGATAATACTATTAGTATAGTGTCATTCTGTAGGATAGTGTCATTCTGATTTCAAAAGGAGCGGATGCAGCTTGCGCGCCTATCTCGGAATAGATGTAGGGTCAGTCACCACCAAAATGGTGCTGCTCGATCAGCACCGACAAGTTTTAGAATCGATCTACTTACGAACCCAGGGGCAGCCATCTGCAATTGTCCAAAAGGGTCTGCAGATAATAGAACAACGTCTTGATCCAACAATTAAGATTGTCGGCGTCGGTACCACCGGCAGTGGTCGACACCTAGCCGCAGCCGTGGTCGGGGCAGATGTGGTCAAAAATGAAATAACCGCCCACGCAGTGGCAGCCAGTGCTTTGGTGCCAGGGGTGAGGACGATTCTGGAGATTGGGGGACAGGACTCAAAGATTATCATCCTCCGAGAAGGGGTAGCCGTCGACTTTGCCATGAATACAGTGTGTGCTGCTGGCACCGGTTCCTTTCTTGATCATCAGGCGGCCCGTTTAAATCTGCCCATCGAAAAATTTGGGCCAACTGCTCTGCAATCCAAAAATCCAGTCCGGATTGCTGGCCGTTGCGCGGTTTTTGCCGAATCCGACCTGATCCACAAACAACAGATCGGTCATAATCTACCCGATCTCCTGGCCGGCTTATGTGAGGCCTTGGTCCGCAACTATTTAAACAACGTCGCCAAAGGCAAAGAGATTATGTCCCCCGTTGTCTTTCAAGGTGGAGTCGCGGCTAATCAAGCCATGCACCGGGCCTTTGAAAAAGCACTTAAAATGGAGGTTATTGTTCCGCCGCATTATGAGGTAATGGGGGCAATTGGCGCGGCTTTGCTGGCTCAAGAGGAAATGGAAGCCAGTCGGTCCGTCACCCGCTTTCGTGGCTTCAATATTGCTGAGCAGACCTTTGTCTCTTCCAGCCGAGAATGCAACGGTTGTCCTAATGCCTGTGAAATTGTCACTTTAAAACTTAACAGTGTTGTTATTGCCCGCTGGGGAGACCGATGCGGCAAATGGCAGGCCAACTTGGGGCGCAAGGAACCGGTAGCGGATCGGGCTGTTAGTTAACATAGTTAAGATTTAAAAAAAGATGAATTGGCTATTCTTAGCGGGTCTGTCAATAATTTTGTGCTTTGCCCTTCTTCCGTCTGTTCATCGTAGGTGCGCTTTAACTTTGTCGGGGAAGTAAATAGACAGTTGTAGCAGAATTTGTCCCCAGTTTTGGATCCGGCCGG
>JAAZDI010000122.1 GCA_012512295.1 Syntrophomonadaceae bacterium | reverse complement strand
GTGTTGCACTACTATCATGGTTTTTCTTACGAAAGGATTGCAGAAACCTTAACAATCCCAGTTCGAACCGTGGAAACTCGGCTCTATCGAGCCCGGGTGATGTTAAAAGAGCGAATCAAACAGGAAAATAACCCGGAAAAAGGGGGTGTGGGAATTGAGATGCCGGCAAGTGCAAAGACAACTGCCGAATTACCGAGACGAGGCAGTCGATGGTTGTTCCAGACAAGAAATTGAACAACATCTGGCAGAATGCATCTTATGTCAGCAAGAGCTGGAAGCATGGGCGGAACTAGACCGGGTGCTGAGTGAATTCCCCACCGGTGAACCGCCTCCGGAATTGTTGGCCACAGTCATGGAAAAAGTAGCACTAGCGGACAAAGAAGCTGCGCTTAAGCAGGCGAAACCGAAGCTGATTGAGCGGGCCGCTGCGTGGTGGACCAGGCTGAAAAAGCCTGAGGGGACCGACAGCCAGTCTGATTTGTGGGGTTTGCTAATTAACCTGGGGGCTTCGCTAGCTGCCACCTGGTTATTTTTTACAGACTGGGGCAGCTATTCCCTGGGGAAAGAAATTATTTCACTTGTTCAAAACAGTGCCTGGCAAGAATTTGCCAGTTTGTTTCAGATTAGTGCCGGCACCAGTCAAGTATTAGAGGACTTTTTGTGGAATGTGCGGATAGAGGTTGTTGGCTCGTTTTACAGTTTGTTGGCTTTCTGGTTAGCCTAGCAATACGTTGTAATACGCCGTGTTTTAACGAAGGTCAGCGATTGGCAGTTACATCATATAGGAGGAAAAGAAATGGCTTGTATTTATCATCCGTCAGCTCCAGAGGTTGAACATTGCCACAGTTGCAG
The DNA here is from genome assembly GCA_012512295.1 of Syntrophomonadaceae bacterium. GTDB lineage: Bacteria > Bacillota > Ch66 > Ch66 > Ch109 > JAAZDI01. Next base: position 2,968 of record JAAZDI010000122.1, on the reverse strand, counting down.
GCAACCAATCTGCAGCAGTTGCACGGTTTCAGTCAATGGACAAATTTACTGTCGAAGCTGCGCAACAAGTGTCTTAGGTAAGAGCAGTCAATCAACTGAAGCGAGTTGGGTGCAGCTAGAACCAGGACAGTCAAAGAGCCGCGGCTTAGCCTTGCTGTTGTCTTTAATCCCCGGTTGTGGCTACATGTATCTCGGTTTAATGAATCGCGGTTTGCAGACTCTGTTGATCTTTGTTGGGACGATCTTTCTGAGTGATGTGCTAGACCTTGATTTTATAACCGGTTTGGTGATACCGGTCCTAATGTTATATACGATTTTTGATACCCAGCAGATTGCGGGTGACCTAAACCGAACCGGCCGGATACTCGACCGAGGATTTTTTGAGTGGAAGTCGATTGGCTTGAAAAATCCGATAACCCAGAATCCCAGCCCTGATGCTTCCCGTTCAGCCGGAACGTTTTCATCGACTGTTCAGCCAGGAACAGCAACCGGGACGAGTGGTTTCAACGTGGGCGGCAGTTCGGTTCAAAATGATTCGGATCGGATAGACCCCGGTGTTTCAAATCAATACCCCGCAGGAGAGGTGTCTTCATCTGCTTGGACAATCAGCGACGAGAACGCCTCAGTAAGTGGGGAAGTAGAATTAACCAAGTCGGACCCGGTCGCGTCTGATATCCAGCAACCGGTTCCTGAGATGCCCCGGATTTCTCAGACCAATCCGCCGACAAAACGGTACAGTGCGATTGTTGCTTATATCTTAATCGGGGCCGGGACCTTGCTTCTGTTGAATAACCTTTTTCCTAGTCTGTTAGTGGAAAAGTATATCCGAATGCTCGGAGGACCGATTGTTTTAATCGGCTTGGGGCTACTGATCCTCTACCGGACTCGGTCGCCACGGAAGGAGGCAATTGACCAAGATGAATAAGCGAGAACCAGTGCGAGTTGGCGTAATCACTCTGGCTATTTCGCTCATTGGGTTAGGCGCGGCTTGGTTAATCCAGAACCTCACCCCCTACGTTACCTTAAGTTACCTGACCCGGTGGTGGCCCTTGCTTCTGATTTTTTTAGGGTTGGAGTATTTGTGGCGATACCGTCAGTATGGCCCGGAGAATCGGATTCGGTGGAGCCTAGGCAGTCTGCTGATCTTAGCCCTTATTTCGGGCGGTTTGGCGGTCGGAGCTTGGGTGCCCAAGACCCCCTTATGGGAATTAAGGGATGAATTAACTAACTTGGGGCCGCACAGGAGTGTCAGCCGTTCGTTTGAATTAGCGCCAATCGGCGATTATCAAGGCCAGGGAGTACGGGTAGAAAACAAGTTGGGCGAGGTTAAAGTTCGTGCTTCGCGGGACGGGCAGATCCACGTTAAAGGTCAGATATCAGATGGCAATTCCGGTCATGAACAGCTAGCTGAGGTTAAAGTAACACCAGGAGATCCTTTGCTGATTCGAGTTGATGAAGGACCAAACCAGCGGGGTGTCCGAGTCAATTACGATATTGAATTACCGCCCAATTTAAACCTGGAGGTTGATAACGAGGCTGGGCAGGTATCTGTTGAAGATTTGGCCGGCGATCTGGGTATTATCAATAACCTGGGGGAGACCGTGATTAAAGGGTGCCGGGGCAAAGTGGCGGTAGACAATAATTCGGGAAATATCCGGGTGGAAAACGGACAAGGGAATATGGTCTTAAAATCTAACCTAGGCATGGTTGTTGTCAGAGACTGCCAAGGTGATCTGGTGATTGAGGCAGACAAAGGACAGATTAACGTCCGGACCGATTACCCGGTGGCTCACAACTGGGACCTGCGGACCGCAATGGGCTCAATTGAGGTACAAATTCCCGACAACTCAAATGCCATCCTGGAAGCTGAGGCTAACCGTGGTTCTGTTAATTGGTCAGAGCAAAGTCCCTGGAAAATTGAAGGCAATAAAAGAGTCACCCAATTAGGCGATGGGCAAGGACGGATTCGGCTGAACGCGGACCTGGGGAGTATAACGGTTTCTCTCCGCCATCGATGATAGCTTTGACCTAGCGGATAACCTGAGATAGCCGGTGCCATCCACTCGCTCGTGGTGCTGCAGAGCAACGTGACTGGATAGAAGGCCCTATGTTTTTTGCGTAAGATGTTAAAACCAAGCGAACAATGATTTTGGTAACTTTTTACTTCCATCGGGGATAAAATGCCTTTTCGATTAACAATCTCTTCAGGTAAGCCGGTTACTCCGATATGGTGCAGTAGACCACCAATGGCTAATTCCTGAAGTTTTTCTTTGGTTAATTCATAGTCAATTCCAATAATCACTAAAAGACCATTATTATAGAAATAATTTCCTTGCATAAAATTGAAAAACATATGTATAATCTATTATGTAGATCATGTGTACAAAATTGTGCACAACAGGAGGATATCCATGGCTAGACTGAAGGAAAAAATTGATTTATATCGTTTGGAAGATGCCACTACCATCTCGCGGGAGCGGTTAGGGGAACTATACCGCCAACATGTTAACCCGGAGTTATACAATATGTTACGGTTGGTTGGTTTTGATCGGAAATATGTTCGAGCTGAAGGGATGTATGTTTGGGATGATACTGGGCGCCGCTACCTTGACTTGTTAGGGGCCTACGGGGCGATGAATTTTGGGCATAATCGCCCAGAAATATGGCAGGCCTTAAAAATGGTCATGGATTTTCCCAATCTCCTACAGGCCTCAATGGGGGTGCTGGCTAGCCTGCTGGCCGCTAATCTGGCCAAGATTACCCCCGGGGAGTTGAATCGGTCATTCTTTGGCAATAGTGGTGCAGAAGCAGTCGAGGGAGCCTTGAAGCTAGCCCGGATCGCTACTGGCCGGAAAACGATTATTCATGCGGAAAACTCTTTTCACGGTAAAACGTTTGGGGCTTTATCAGTCACCGGCCGCGCTAAATATCAAACCCCGTTTGAACCCCTGGTTCCGGCGGTAGAGGC
>JAAZDI010000121.1 GCA_012512295.1 Syntrophomonadaceae bacterium | reverse complement strand
CTTTAATTATTCTCGACCATAAGCTTTAGGCAGCCGACCACTGGTCACTGATTCGGCCCGTAATTGACGACCAACGATCCGTTCGACCATTGCTCCCAGGTTAAGGAGTTTATCGACGTCTATTCCGGTTTCGATGCCCATCCCATCCAGCATTACCACCAGGTCTTCGGTGCAGACGAGACCGGTTCGGCTAGGATCGGAGTAATAGTACTTACCGGTTCCAGCTACCGGGACTCCATCGATAAAGTTAGCCGGCTGGCCGCCAATACCACCCAAAGTAGCGTCGAAACAGGCAATCCCTGCCTGCATTGCGGCTAAGACATTAGCCAAGCCCCAGCCTCGGGTGACGTGAAAGTGGGCAACGTGTCTTTCAGGATTCGGGTCACGGTCCAGGACCTTGGCGAAATACTCATAAGTCTTATCTGGACTAGCTTGTCCATCATGGTCAGCGTGGCAGACATCGTCAACCCCCATCTTTAACAGCCGGTCGGTAAAGTCTACTGCCCAGTCCATCGGAACCGGACCGGCAATTGGGCAGCCCCAGATGGTACTAACTGTAACTGAGAATTTAATCCCGGCATCGCGAGAAAGTTGCAACCACTTTTCGATATTGGCCCAGTGTTCGGCAATCGGTCTTCCGGCATTAACCAGGTTGTGCGCCTCACTCGTCGAGATAGTCACTGAAATTCGGTCCGGGCCATAGCCGGCTTCCTTATCTTTAATTGCGTCCATTACTGCTCGTTCAGTCATGGTTACGACGGTGTATTCTACTCCGGGAACCCGTTTGATTCGCTTCATCAGTTCGTGGGCATCCTTGAATTGAGGCATTCGTTTGGGATTGCCAAAGTTTGATACCTCAATTTTTTTAAAACCGGCATCAACCAAGGCATCCAGAACATACATCTTGGCATCCGTGGGAATAAACTTCTCTTCGTGTTGGAAACCATCGCGGGCGGTGATGTCACAGACATGGACAAACTTAGGCAGATTGGCAAATGGATTCATGTAATTAAACTCGCTCCTTTCAAGCCTCTTGTGTAAAACTGATTAGGTTTGCGTTTTCCGGCATAATGCTTACTGATTCTACAAATAAAGCGCTTTTTCCTGCTAGTTGATAGGAAGAATTGTCAAAGAAGATTGAAAAATCAAGCGGGTAAAACACAGGTATCTTAGTAGCTAGCAGCATTTAACCCGCCAATACCGGCGGGTTAAATTAGATTAAGCAGTCAGGGCAATTTAGTTTTATACTATAATGGACCGAATAATATGAAACAAATAATTATGGTTAGTATTTATTTGGATGGGGAGAATCCATTGACAGTTCGCGCATCAGTTTTTGAATGGCTCGCTTCTCAATCCGACTAACATAACTCCTGGAGATTCCTAACATCCTAGCTATTTCGCGCTGAGTCTTTCGAAAACTGTTAAACAGTCCAAAACGTAAGACTAGGACGTTTCTTTCGCGTGGGGATAGCCGTTTGACTCTTTCGAGCAATCGGTCTTCCTCAAAACGTCCCTCTACTGTCTCTTGAACTATCTCCGGTTCAGTGCCTAGAACATCTTGCAGGGTGATTTCGTTACCTTCCTTATCCATGCCAATAGGATCGTATAGGGATACTTCACCTTTATTTTTCCGGGATGCTCGTAAATGCATTAGGATCTCGTTTTCGATGCAGCGGGCAGCATAAGTGGCTAGTTTGGCACCTTTGTCTGGATCAAAGGTATTGATTGCTTTTATCAAGCCAATGGTTCCAATAGAAATAAGATCATCGGTATCTTCGCCAGTTCCATCAAATTTTTTTAAAATATGCGCAACGAGTCGAAGGTTATGTTCAATAAGTAAGTTTCTGGCCTCTTCATCGCCATTACGAAAACGTCGGAGGCACAACATTTCTTGATCTTCGGATAGTGGATGCGGAAAAGTTTGATTAATGATATAGCCAACTAAAAGGAGCAATCCAGGAAAACAAAGGGATAACCAGGGTGTCATCAGATCCAGGTACACATTTAATCCCCCTTTGAAGCGGAGCTTGCTCTACATAATATGGTCGTTATCGTAAACTAGTGCCTGTCCAGGTTGGAGGATAAATGTGGAAAGTAAGATGGAGAAACCCTGGCGTTTGATTACAGTTTATTCCAGACATGCTTATAAGGTGAAATCAAAAAGAGAGGAAGTTTGAACGTGATTGAGAACACAGTTATTAGTTTGATTCTAGGGGGAATAATTGGATTCTTGACCGGTTTCGGAGCCGGCCAAGTGTTAACACTGAAGAAGATAAATAGGCTAACGAAAAATTCTTAAACTCAACTTGGAATCTGTGGTTGCCTTGTGGCAATGTTTGGATGATGTTATAATGATAAACGAATTGCATGGAGGGTATCGTTTTGAAGAAGAAAATCATCCAGTTGTTAAGACCGAAACTTTTTGTCAGATCAATAACGGATGTTACCCCGGATATCCTTGATTCTTTTCATATTAAAGGGATTATTATAGATCTGGATAATACCCTTACTCCATGGCAAAGCGAGTTTTTAGCCCCAGATAATATTCGCTGGCTCGAAACTATTAAGGGCCACGGTTTTCGAGTCTGTCTAGTTAGTAATAATAAGGGTGAAAGAATAAATAAGATTGCCAGCATCTTGGATATTCCTTTTGTGGCCAAGGCCTCTAAACCCCGGCGACGGGCTTTTTTAAAGGGAATGGAAGTGATTGGGACTAAACCTCAGGAAACAGCCGTAATTGGCGATCAGGTTTTTACTGATGTTTTAGGTGGGAACAGACTTGGGCTATACACGATACTCGTCGTTCCTTTAAGTTCATATGAATTTGTTGGGACCCGTTTAATGCGGATTCCCGAGCGAGCGGTGCTAAACCTGATTCGGAGGCCGAATAAGTTATGAGCAAAAGGAAAGAAATAACTGGTGTGACTGAAATATTTGGGGTGATGGGCTATCCGGTAGCCCATTCGCTATCTCCGGCCATGCAAAATAAGGCATTTGATTATTATGAATTAGACAAAATTTATTTGGCTTTTGCTGTACCCCCCAACTGCCTGACCCAAGCCTTGAATGGTTTAAGGGCTTTAGGCGTAACCGGGGTTAATGTCACCTTGCCTTATAAAGAGGCTGTAGCCAGACAGGTTGATCTCCTTTCTCCAGAGGCCCAATTGATTGGGGCGGTTAATGTCTTGCGTTTTGACCAGGAGCGTTTGGTTGGTCATAATACCGACGGTACAGGATTTCTGCAGTCACTTGAACAAGATGCTGGCTTTACGCCCGCGGGAAAAAAGGTTCTGGTATTAGGGGCTGGCGGAGCAGCGAGAGCAGTTATTCTGACCCTAGCTCGATTTGGGGCGGCGCAAATTAGCATAGCCAATCGAACTCGACAACGGGCTACGGAACTAGCGACAGAAGTTGAGGCGAGAACTGGCATAAAAGCAGTGGGGCTAAGCTTAG
>JAAZDI010000120.1 GCA_012512295.1 Syntrophomonadaceae bacterium | reverse complement strand
GGTAATTCCCGGGTATTCCTAGCCTTGGTTCATCATCCAGTCTATAATCGAAATTTCCAGGTTATTACTACCTCGATAACCAATTTGGATCTGCATGATATTGCTCGAGTCGCGGCTACCTATAATATCGAACGCTATTTTGTGGTCCATCCTTTATCGGTTCAGCAGCGATTAGCGACTGAGATTATTAACTATTGGCAGCAGGGAGCTGGGGCCTGTTATAATCAGGATCGGCGTAAAGCTTTTGAATGTCTGCAGTTAGCGGTTTCTTTAGAAGCGGTGATAGAGAATATTACTACCACCTATGGTCGGAAACCGTTGACCGTCGTTACAGATGCCCGGGTTTACCCTAATACCACCAGTTACCAGTTGCTTCGTCAAAAATTAACCGAGACAAGCGAAAACTATCTTTTGATCTTTGGTACTGGTTGGGGATTAGAGAAATCGCTGATCGAACAAGCAGATTATATCCTTGAGCCGATTTTTGGCCGGGGTGATTATAATCACCTCTCTGTGCGAAGTGCGGTAGCCATTATCGTTGATCGACTGCTTGGGGAAATTTGGTGGGCTAACCATTGTAATCACAACTTGAATATGATATAATTTTTTAGCATTGGGGCACTAGTATATCTTGTGGCAAGGAGAAAGGAGTAAAATGTCCTGTGGATTTGATTCAGGCCATTGAACAAGAGCAAATACGCCAGGATGTGCCTGATTTCCGTCCGGGAGATACCGTAAAGGTTCATGTTAAAGTCGTGGAGGGAAACCGGGAAAGAATTCAGGTGTTTGAAGGCACTGTAATCCGGCGAAAAGGCGGTGGGTTGAGTTCAACCTTTACCGTTCGACGGGTTTCTTATGGTGTGGCAGTTGAGAGAACGTTCTTATTGCACTCACCTCGTTTGGAAAAGATAGAAGTAGTCAGAAGGGGTCGAGTCCGACGCGCTCGCCTCTACTACTTGCGTGAACGGGTGGGTAAGGCTTCCCGTATTCGGGAAAAGAGGTAGCACAAGAAAGGGACTGGCGATCGGCAGTCCCTTTGGCTTTGGGTGGGTTGGTCGGTAAGGTAGGTGAGATTGTTGGAAATCCAGTGGTACCCCGGCCACATGGTGAAAGCCAAAAAGTTGATCCGGCAAAACCTGAGTTTAGTCGATGTGGTTATAGAACTGGTAGATGCCCGAATACCCCTAAGCAGCCGCAATCCGGATATGCAGCCATTACTAAGCAGCCGCCCCCGATTGTTGGTCCTGAATAAGGAGGATCTGGCGGCACCAGATAAGACTAGAGCCTGGTGTGCGTACTTTCGAGATCAGGGAACACCGGCCATTGCTTTGAATTCTACGGCCGGCAAGGGTATGGGGCAAGTGATTACCATTGCCTCTGCTTTGGCCGAAGATAAGATGGAAAACCTACGTTCCAGAGGCCGTCGGGAAAGGGCGATTCGAGCAATGGTGGTAGGCATTCCTAATGTAGGCAAATCAGCTTTTATCAATAGTTTGACTAAACGTTCGGTCGCCTTGGTGGGCAATAAACCGGGGGTAACCCGGGGTAAGCAGTGGATAAGGATCAATAATGGATTTGAATTATTAGATACACCGGGGATTTTATGGCCCAAGTTTGAGGACCCAGAAGTAGGTTTAAAGCTTGCCGTGACCGGGGCAGTCAGTGACCTGGTTTATGATCTGGAGGAGGTAGGGGTCCGGCTCATCAGTTTACTCACCCGGGTAGCCCCAGAAGCTCTTCAATCTCGCTATCTGGTAGACCCGGTGGCTAGAGATGAGGTCGAGGCCTACGAACTTTTAAAGGAAATTGGCCGGCGTCGGGGCTTTCTTCAAGCTGGCAGCCAAGTGAATACAGTTAAAGCGGCTTATATGGTTATTCAAGAGTTTCGCGATGGCAAGATTGGCCGGATAACACTTGATGAAGTACCATCAAGTAGTCGGCGATAAATCTTTAGCACTAAAGCCAATTTTTATAATCAAAGATCCCCGAGCATGTCTTTGGGATCTTTGTTTT
>JAAZDI010000119.1 GCA_012512295.1 Syntrophomonadaceae bacterium | reverse complement strand
TTATAACACTGCGCGATGGATTTTTATATTACTTGCGCTTGTGTTATAACTCGGTCAGCAGGCTAAACTGGGAACGAACCTCGTCGGCTTCGGGCCGGCCTCAAACTCGCCCTGCGGGCTCAGACAGGTGATGCCTGCTGATCCTCAGCCTCCTCCGTTCTCTGATGTAAGTCGCCAATCGCTGACCTTCGTTATAACACTTGCGATTGATTTCTCATGGTCCGATGTCTGATAGCACTGTCAGGCGCATCGAGTTCTACTTTCTAGTACCGGGGGATAAAAGCTGCGGATAACTAAACAATGCACCTATTGAACTGGGTTCTTGCGAGAGGATCCGGTTTTTTTACACGATTTTTTACTTAAAGGGTCACTATTATGATTTTTTGCGTTGGTTTACAATCTGTGGTATATTTTATTCAAGTTTTTAGAGATATCGCGAGGAGGCCTAAATTATTGAAAATTCCCTTGCCGGTTTTAGATAGGATTTTGCCGCGGGTGAAACGCCCCGGTCGCTACGTAGGCGGTGAATTAAACGCCGTTTATAAAGATTGGAACCAAATCAAGGTCCGGATGGTTTTTGCTTTCCCGGATGTGTATGAGGTGGGAATGTCTCATCTGGGTTTGCGAATTCTTTATGGTTTAGTTAATCAACGCGAAGACTGGTTAATGGAAAGAGTCTTCGCCCCTTGGCCGGATATGGAGCAAGAACTGCGCGGGCACGGATTGCCCCTTTTTTCTCTGGAATCCCGTCGGGCCCTGGTTGACTTTGAGGTGGTTGGCTTTACCCTGCAGTATGAAATGAGTTATACTAATTTGTTGAATATTCTTGATTTAGGGCAAATCCCGCTGCAAAGTCGGTCCCGGACCGCAGAGCATCCGCTGGTTATTGCGGGGCGTCCAGGAGCCCTTAATCCGGAACCGCTGGCTGATTTTATTGATGCCTTTGTGCTGGGTGAAGGCGAGCAGGTATTATTGGAGATTTTAGAAATCGTTGAACGTTACCGTCCGGGATTAAGTAAAGAAAGCGGGCCTAAATTTAAGGACCGGCTGGCCTTACTCCGTGAGCTAGCCCGAGTACCGGGGGTTTATGTGCCTTCATTATACGAAGTTGCTTATCGCGAAGATGGCACGATTAGGCGGGTTGAGCCGCGGGAAGCCGGGGTGCCGCATCAGGTGCAGCGTCGGGCCATTGCTGATTTGGATCAGGCTTATTTTCCGACCGCGCCCATTGTCCCCAACATTGAGATAGTCCACGACCGCATCATGTTGGAGGTGTTTCGGGGTTGCCAGCGAGGGTGCCGTTTTTGCCAGGCGGGAATGATCTACCGACCAACGCGAGAAAGGTCGGTCTCTACGCTGGTGCAGCAAACAGAGGAATTAGTCAGGAACACTGGTTATGATGAAATCTCCCTCACCTCGCTTAGCACCGGTGACTACGGGGAAATTAAGGAACTGGTCCGCCGTCTATTGGAGAAGTATCAGGACCAGGGAGTCGCCGTTTCTTTACCGTCTTTGCGGATTGATTCATTTTCGGTGGGTCTGGCTAAAGAGGTGCAAAAGGGTCGTAAAACTGGGTTGACCTTTGCCCCAGAAGCCGGAACCCAGAGGCTGCGGGA
>JAAZDI010000118.1 GCA_012512295.1 Syntrophomonadaceae bacterium | reverse complement strand
CACCTTCAGTCCGGCCGGCTGCCGTAACACCATCTCATCAACGGTTCGACCCCAGGTTTTCAGAACAACAGTTTCACCACCGATCACGTTACCGCTGCCCGGACTGATGCCAACTGTCGTCACGCCACCCCTAATCGCATCCCGAAAAGCCAAATCTTCCGGATTTATCGCGTCTAAGGCGCGTAAATGAGGAGTAATCGGATCACTAAACTCATTTAGATCGTCTCCCTCCTCTTGATAAATTTCCTCACAAATTCCGACATGACAATGGGCCTCAATCAGACCTGGCATTACCACCCGACCTTCTACCGGGCACACTTCTGCCTCTGCCGGTATTGCCAGATGTTCACCGACCGCCAAGATAATTCCGTCCTTTATCAACACTGTTCCCGGATCATAGACAGGCCCGGCCATGGTTAGTACCTTTCCGCCGATCAATGCCCTGATCATTTCTACCCTTTTACCCCTTTCACTCTCTGGCCTTTGCAGCCGCCTCAATCAATCTCCGAAACAACCCTAAAAAACGAGCATCCCTCTGCCAAAGATCCTCTGGATGCCACTGCACTCCAATAATAAAATGTTCCCCCTCCGCTTCGATGGCCTCGATGACGCCGTCCGGCGCCCAGGCGGAAACGATAAACCCCGGGGCCACCTGCCGGACCGCCTGGTGGTGCAGGCTGTTAACCCGAAAGGATAAAGGTGCCGAAGAGACTGAATTTGCTTCCAGGTCTAAGGCCTGGGCCAATCGACTCCCGGGAACTGCTTCAACTGAATGAAACGGATAATTTCGGGGTGCGCTTTGCCGGTGGTTAATTACCCCAGCCCGTTGGCTGGCCAGATCTTGATAAAGATCGCCGCCGGCAGCGGCGTTGATCATTTGCATTCCTCGGCAAATGCCGAGCAAAGGGATTTTCTGTTGCAGAGCCAATCGGATTAAGTCAAGTTCCAAACGATCACGCTCATAATAAACCTCACCCAAAGCTGGATGGGGTAATTCCCCTAAAAAAAAAGGATCAATATCCCCGCCGCCTGAAAAAATTAATCCATCGACAATATTTAAATAATCTGCCGCTGGTACTAACTCGGGAACTATCGGAATCAGGATCGGAAGCCCGCCGGCGGCGACTACTGGCCTGATATAGGCCTGACGAAGATAATTATAATCTTCCTTAAAATTAAACGCACAGGTTATCCCAATCCGCGGCAACAAAACCACCCCCGGGGGGATAAACAAAATAAATGGTTATATTATAACATGGTTATATTCATAACAATGATCGATAATGTTCCTTTAAATATTAACTAAGCCCAAACTTATCTCCAGAGCCTGGTTTACTTTGAGCAAGCTCTCTTCGTCCAGGATGGCTACTTTATGCTTCAACCGTTTTTTATCAATGGTCCGCACCTGTTCCGTTAAAATCACCGAATCCCGCTCTAAGCCACTTTTCTCAGCCTTGATTTCTACGTGCGTTGGCAATTTGCCCTTACTTATCTGCGAAGTAATGGCGACCACAATTGTCGTTGGGCTGTATTGATTACCGATATCATTTTGGACTACTAGAACCGGTCTAGTCCCGCCTTGTTCCGAACCGATAACTGGACTCAACTCGGCGTAATAGATCTCGCCTCGTTTTACCGACATATTTGCTCACTCCGCTAGCTTTATCTCCGAGGACCAACTCAGTTCCGAATCTGCTGCTACATCCTCCAAGGCTAACCTAAGATTAATCTGGGCCATCTCCAGATAGCCACGTTTCATTTGTTCTCTAAGGATTCGCCTCTTTCGCTCTGCTAAATATAAGAGCATCGCTTCACGAATCAACTCACTACGGTTACCTTTTTCCTGAGACAAAATTCCGTCAATCTCTGCCAGAAGATTTTCCGGGATGGTTATCATTATCCGTTTTAACACTGGCAAAAGAGGCACCTCCCAAGATAATAGTCTAAGGATATTATGGCCGCAAAAATACTTTTGGCAGTCTCAACCCAATCCGGGTGACAATCTCATAATTAATGGTTCCGGTCTTTTCCCCAATCTCCTCAGCGGTAATAGTCTGATTACCCTGTCGCCCCAGGATAACTACTTCATCACCAACCTGAACCCCGGGAATATGACCAACATCCACCATAAACTGATCCATCGTTATTGTTCCGACAACCGGAGCTCGCTGACCGTGAACCAGAACCTCTCCTCGATTCGATAAAACACGAGGATAACCGTCAGCGTAACCCAAAGCCAAACTGGCAATTCGGGTAGGTCCGGAGGTAATGTAGGTTCGACCATAACTAATCGCGGTTCCCCCCGAGACCTCTTTGACCTGGGTTATTCGGGCCTTAAGTGACAAGGCAGGCCGCAAAGCAACCCGATCCTTCTTTACCTCGTCTGAAGGATAAAGACCATAAATCGAGATCCCAGGCCGCACCAGGTCCAAATGGCTTTCCGGCATATCAATCACTGCGGCACTATTAGCGATATGATGAATCGGAATTATTAAACCTTCCGCCTCTAATTGCTTTACCACTCGATTAAACCGAGTGAGTTGTTCATGAGCATATTCTTTATCACTTGCGTCAGCCGTCGAAAAATGGGAAAAAATACCCTCAATCTCCAGCCCTGGCAAATCTCGAATGCGCAGAATCTCTCTTATAGATTCCTCTCCTATCCTGAAACCTATACGTCCCATGCCCGTATCAATTTTTAAATGAATTCGGGCCGGTTTGCCCAACCGCTGCGCCGCTTGAGACAAAGCTTGAGCTAAGGGGAAACTAAAAACAGTCTGCCGAATATTCGATTCAACGATCGCTTCCGCCTGTTCCTCTGGAACGTAACCCAGAATTAAGATTGGAGCAGTTATGCCACTCTTTCTCAGGACTAAAGCTTCATCAAGCAGAGCAACGCCAAGCCAATTAGCCCCGTTAGCCAGAGCCGTTTGGCTGATCTCCACGGCCCCGTGACCATAGGCATTGGCTTTGACTACGGCCATAAAACTGGCTTTTGGTTGAACTAGCCGACGTAGTTCCTGGACGTTATGAGCGATAGCCCCCAGATCAATTTCGGTCCAGGCCACCCTTCGCATTATCTATCACCTTTCTAAAAGTGAGCGTACAATATCCGCTCGTGTAATGATGCCAACCAGTTTTTTATGTCTGAGCACCGGTACTCGATTTATTTTCTTTTTGACCATCAAAGTGGCAATTTCACTTACCGGCGTGTCTTCTTGAACACTGATGACCTCCCGGGTCATCAGGTCTTCCACCTGAACCGCGGTGACCTTTCTTAATTCCTCCTCAAAACGATTAGGGTTTTCCAAATAAATAAAACCACCCAGCAGAGATAACACTGGCGGGGTTTTTAAACTGATTTCCTTGGTTATTAAATCTCCCTCAGTAACAATTCCGATCACTTCATTATCTTCGGAAACTACTGGTACCCCGCTAATTCGGTTTTCCAACAAGACCTTAGCCACTTCAGGCACGGTCATATTCGGGGAAACCGTAACCACCTGGCGAGTCATAATATCTCTTGCAAGCAAGTATACCCATCTCCTCTTGGTTATGTTCAGGCCAATGACACCAAGCTGATTAACGTTTTAGTCTGCCACCAATTACTTTCAACCCTGGATTGCCCGAAACTGGTAATTTTTCTGCTTCCTCTTCCCATTCCCTTAAAACCGCCGGCAGTTGTTTGATCAAGTCACCAGCAATCAACCCGCGTACCCCGGTTTGCTGGCAGACTCGGTCACCAGTCGCCCCATGGAGGTAAACCCCGAGTCCGGCTGCTTCCACAATTGATAGTCCCTGAGCAATAAACCCGGCAATAATCCCGGTTAGCACATCACCGGTGCCGCCGGTCGCCATGCCCGGGTTACCGGTCGGATTAATAAAAACTTGACCTTCCGGTGTCGCAACTACGGTTCTATATCCCTTTAAAACCACAACCGCTTTCCATTCAATAGCTGCCTTTTGAGCTACCTCAAGCCGGTTTTTCTGAATTTCTTCTATTGTTACTCCCAACAGCCGGGACATTTCTCCCGGGTGAGGAGTCAAAACCAGTCGATTTTGCGCCTCCTTTAATATGGAAATATCCTCAGCCACTGCATTCAACCCATCAGCATCAATGACAATCGGTACGGAAACCATTTTTAACAGTTCTTGAATTAACTCTCTGGCCTCAGGATAACGAGACATTCCCGGACCAACGGCCACCACCGATACCCGCTGAAACAAACTTTCCAGAGCCAATAAACTATCCGGTGCCAAGGTCCGGGCCGCTGTCTCTGGTAAAGGCTGGCTCATTACCTCAGTCAGTTTGGTCTCAATAATGGGGTTCAGAGATGCGGGAACTCCCACCGTCACTAGACCGGCTCCGCTGCGCAGAGCCGCCTCGCCGGCTAAAACGATCGCCCCGGTGAGGCCTTCTGATCCCCCCAGGACCAAAACATGTCCGTAATCACCTTTGTGTCCAGCAGCTTGACGTTTCCCGATTCTCTGCACGCACCACTGGCGATCCAGCAAAGTGCGGGAAAGGTTTTGCGCTTCAATCAGTCCCGGCGGGATTGAAATGTCCACCACTCTCAACTCCCCGACATATTCGGTCCCGGGTTCGATGACCAGGCCTACTTTAGGTAAACCTAAAGTCACTGTACAAATAGCTCGAATCGCTTCACCAGATACTCGCCCAGTGTCGGCTTCCAAACCAGAAGGGACATCTACGGCGATGACCGGTCGGCCTTGATTATTGATCGAACGAATAACCTTGGCGATCAGTGGTGGGACCGAACCTTTAAAACCAGTCCCGTAGATCGCGCCAACTATTAAATCTGTAGATAAAATAGCCACCCGCAGCGCATTCAGATCTTTATCATCCAGCAAAGGGATAATCGGAACCGGCAAATGGCGTAAAATATCCAAATTAACCCGAGCATCTCCCTTTATTTCTTCAGCGCGGGCCAATAACATGACTATAACTTCTGCTCCGGCATTAGCCAGGTGCCGAGCGACGACCAGTCCATCTCCTCCATTATTCCCCTTACCCGCCAAAATTAGAACCTTACGGCCTATTAACCTATTGTCCAGGTATTGCGTAATGACCCGGGTTACCTGAATACCAGCGTTTTCCATGAGGAGAAGCCCCGGTATCTGATACTCCGAAGAGGCTAAGCCATCAATCACTCGCATCTCCTCAGCGGTTACCAGTCTCATCCCCCCACCCCCACTGGCGACTGACTAATTCCCATGGCTATCGCTACTGCTGCTGCATACTGCCGGCTATGGGTAAGACTGACCTTTATTTCTTGCACTCCGATTTCAACTGCCTTTTGCGCCGCCTGACCGGTTAAGTGTATTTCCGGTCCTCCGGCCGAACCGGAAACAACTTCAACTGATGACCAACCAAGCTCACAACCAGATCCCAGCGCTTTAAAGACCGCCTCTTTGGCGGCAAACCTGGCCGCAAATGAGGCAGCCGGTACCGGTTTGCTCAGGCATTCGCTAATCTCTTTGCTAGTGAAAAGACGTTGCTGAAACCGCGCCGTTCTGGCTAGGGCCTTTTCCACCCGTTCAATTTCGATGATATCGATCCCTATTCCCATAACCATCGCTTGATACCTCTTTGAAGCTATTATGCCCCTTATTGATTTCTCCAAAAAACAGAAAAAACCTGCTGCCCGTCATAGACGAGAATGGGTATTTTCTACCAGTAAAACAACGAGCGCGACCGATAATCACGGTCCCGCCAGATTAGCCTAATCACAATAACTAGCACAATAATAATATATTATCAATTTATCCCGGTCAGACCACGTTATCCAGTTGCCTGGTCTCCTGTTCAGTTAAGATTTTCTGTAGATCAAGAAGGACCAGGAGGCGGTCGCCTAGTTTACCGACACCCCGCAGATATTCCGCCGTTATTCCGCCAATTACGGTAGGCGGCGGTTCAATGTCATTTAATGAAAGACGTAGCACCTCATTTACCTCATCAACAATAATTCCCAACGTATATCCATTAATATCTATCACAATAATTCTCGTATTATCAGTATAGTCTTCCACTTCCATATCAAATCGTTTCTTAAGGTCAATCACTGAAATAACCTTACCCCGAAGATTAATAACCCCTTCCATAAAACCTGGCGACTTAGGCAGTCTTGTCGGCTGAGTATATCTAATAATTTCCTGGACCTGGGTTATCGGCACTCCGTATTCGCTGCGATTGCTACCATTCATCAAAGTGAAAACGACTAGTTGAATTTCGTTTGTACTCATTCATAACACCTCATTTCTAAAATAGCCGTCAGTACCGCTAGGCAGCACTCTCATAAAGGCAAAGAAACCGACGTAGTGTTTAAACATACCTAAGATAGTACATTCTACGTGTAGAAATTTTTTCCTGCTTTTGTCGAAAACCATTTTTTTATTCTCCTTATTTTGACCGGTTATTTGTTCTATTGAATCAATTCCTGTGTTATAATGTTACCAGTCATTGTTAATTAGTCCCAGCAGTTCTTCCACCTTAAAAAATTAGATGTCAATGACGTATTAATCTGGTATAATCAAAATTGACACGCGAAAATTTTTAACTAAATAACAAAAACTTACAAACCGCCTATACCCGTAGGCACAACCACCAATGAAAATAACCCAAACAACAATAAACGTATTATATACTCGCTAACCGATTCGCTACGCAATAACTAAATAATCTTATCGGCCAATTCTTATTCTTAATTACTTTTTAGCAAGTCATTACGTTATACTTTGGAGAACGTTTTAATGACTAAAGCACCGATTTAGATTAACGAGAAAAAACAAGCCGGTTTTCAATATTTGAACAACTGGCAACAGTGGTGTGCCATCAAGAAAGCCATAACCTCAAAGATCAAAAAGAAAGGTGGAGCGGACCTGGTTTCCTGGGCAGTATTACGTCGTGTTTTAGAAACCAGGGATATTTATGAAGTATCAAGTCTTAGGGACAACTATGCAGTGTTTAAGCGTTGATCTTGAACCGGGAGAAAAGATCTATACTGAATCTGGAGCAATGGCCTGGATGAGCAGCAACATTAAAATGGATACTAACTTTAAAGGCGGTTTATTAAAATCGTTTGCCAGGGCGATTACGGGCGAATCCCTTACGTTTACCTTTTATGAAGCTACCGGATCAACTGGAAACATTGGCTTTGTTACTGCTGCCCCTGGGAAAATCCTACCCATAATGGTTCAACCGGGAACCGAATATATCTGTCAAAAGGGATCCTTTTTGTGTGCTCAACCTTCTGTGGAATTGAGCATCCATTTTAATCGCAAACTGGGAGCTGGCTTTTTTGGCGGCGAAGGTTTTATCCTGCAAAAATTAACCGGACAAGGAATGGCTTTTGTCGAGATTGACGGTGAGGTTTTAGAGAAGCAATTAGCCCCGGGGGAGACGATCCTGGTCGATACCGGGCATGTGGCAATGTTTGAGGCAACTGTTTCTATGGATATCCAGATGGTTAAAGGCGTGAAGAATGTTATCTTCGGGGGAGAGGGACTTTTCCTCACCACCCTGCGTGGTCCCGGGCGAGTCTGGGTACAGACCTTAACCTTGGCAGGACTGGCCGGTCGCTTGCGTCCTTTATTAGGCTCCAGTAAAAGCAGTAGTGACGGCGGAATGCTTAATTCTGTTTCTGATTTATTTAACGATTAAGGTTTCAAATGGAACTAACCTAAACGAACTTACATAATCATCCTTTAAATCAAAAATAAATCAATAACAGAGCAGGACTGTTTTCCGCTTTTTTAGTATCGGAAAGATCTTACTGTCAAATACTATGCTTAATCATTGCTGTAATCAAGGACAAACTTAAGCGACGGTTGCTCTACCTTCAAAAGGAAAGGAGACCTAAAGTTGGAAGGCTTGCTCTTTTATGTGTTAACTGCCTTAGTGAACGCCGCTGAAGTAATAGTCTTTCTTGTCCTGGCCTATTATTATCTTGTTTCCATTTTTGGTTGGCAAAAAATTGAGGAAAAAAAGGATCTTACCCCCTCGAAAAAGTTTGCTTTGATTACTGCCGCTCATAATGAAGAAGCTGTGATTAAATATCACATTGAAAGCCTCAAGAAATTAAATTATCCGAAAGAATTGTATGATATTTATATAATTGCTGACAACTGTACTGACACCACGGCCGAAATAGCCCGAAGTGAGGGAGTTAATGT
>JAAZDI010000117.1 GCA_012512295.1 Syntrophomonadaceae bacterium | reverse complement strand
GTAGGTGTTACCTTGTTTAAACTTCAGGTGGAGTATAGTCTTTAAATCAAGCCTTGCTGTTTAATAAAACTGAACAAGTTCATTAAAACCTCGGTCGATTAATAATTTTAGTCAATACTGTTGGCCAGCATTTCTCCCTCAAAGATTGCGGCCTCAATCCCGCGCACCCGACTGGCGTCCCCGATTATCCGGACATCCGGGACCAGTGCAAACAGTTGTTCGTACAGCGCATTTTCCGGGATGTAGCCGGCTGCTGGCACCACTGCGTCCGCTTGCAGGATTACTTCCGTTTGCGATTTAAGATCAATCGTTTTAACCTTGCCGGACTCAATCGCCTGTACCCGGTGGTTGACCAGCCAATTGACCTGATGTTCCTTTAAGCGATTGAGCAGATCACGCCGGTTCTTTTTCTCCATGTCTTCAGCCAGAGCATCCTTCATTTCCACAATAATTACTGTATTCCCCCGGGAAGCCAAGACTTCCGCTACTTCACAGCCATTACGACCGCCGCCAACAACAACGATCTGCTTATTCTGGAGTTGATCGGGTGATTTTAAGACATCCTCAATGGCAAAAACATCAATCTCCTGCCAACCTTTAATAGCCGGGGTCAGGGGAATCGAACCGGTAGCCAGAATCACCACGTCTGGCTGACGAGCCTGGACGTAGGCCAGGTCAAAATTGGTATTTAGCTTAACCTTGATCGGCAGTTTGGCTACTTCACGAACTAAGTAATCCTTAAGCAGACCCAGGCGTTGCTTATGGGTCGGCAATTGAGCAACATTTATCAAGCCGCCAAGGCGATCACTCTTTTCAATCAGTTCCACCCGATGACCTTTTTTGGCCAGCGCGATTGCCGCTTGCATCCCGGCCGGGCCAGCCCCGACGATACAAATGGACTTTGGGTTTTCTGTTTTGCGTGGTTTATACTGGGCTTCTCGACCGGTATAAGGATTAACCGCACATCGAATTCGCAGACCCATAAAGTCCCGGTTAATGCAGGTGTTGCAGGAGACGCAGGGACGAATATCCTTTACCCGACCAGCTCTAGCCTTATTAGGCCAGTCTGGATCAGCCAGAAGACCTCGACCAATAAAAACGAAATCAGCTTTTTCTTCGCGCAGGACCGCTTCAGCATACTCAGGAGAACGAATTACGCCTCCAGTAATGACCGGAATGTTTACCGCTTTCTTTACCGCTTCCGCCAGGTAGACCCGCCATCCTTCAGGATAGGAGATAGATTCGATACTGGTTAGACCAGATTCATACATCCCGGAAGAAATACTTAAAGCATTTACCCCGGCTTGTTCGAGCCGCTTGGCTATCTCTATCCCTTCGCTTAATTCAATCCCACCGGTTAGAAAATCAGAGGCATTAAACCGAACGCTGAGCGGCATTTCCCCAACCGCCTGGCGAATCCCTTCAATAATCTCCAGCAAGAAACGAAGCCGGTTTTCCAGACTACCGCCATAAAGATCCTGGCGCTTATTGCTGAAGGGAGAGAGAAAACCACTGAGCAAATAGCCATGGGCGGCGTGCAGTTCTATTCCGTCAAACCCGGCTGCTTTGGCGTAGATTGCGCCAGTGATGAATTTTTGTTCGAGTTGTTTGATTTCTTCGATTGATAATTCGCGAGGCGTGGCCCCAATCACCCGGCAGGCGATTGGTGAAGGGGCAACCGGCTGCTGACCATGGGTAATTATTGGCGAGGTCTGCCGACCAGCATGGAAGAGCTGGATAAAAGCCCGAGCTTGGTGGGCGTGGATCGCCTCGACTAAATCATTTAGCCCGGCCATAAAACGAGGGTCATCCACCCGTAACTCGTTATGGCCTTGCTTGCTAGTCGGATAGTCGATACTGGCCACCTCAACCACGATTAAGCCCACACCGCCTTTGGCCCGGGCGGCATAGTAATCAATCATCTGCTTGGTGACCTCACCCTCGACAGAGGCCAAATTAGTAAACATTGAAGGCATGATCAGCCTATTTTTAATCATTAGCGAACCGATTTGACCGGGTGTGAAAAGGCGCGGAAATGCAAGCATTGTTTAAACAATCCTCCCTGAATATCTTTTGAATATTGCAAAAATTAATCCAAGAATATAAAATAATTAATGTATCAATTTTACTACCAATAATGTGTTTTGTCACATGATTGGGCAGTCTTAGGCGAGGCAAGTATTCAAATAAAAAAGGGTATTTATCGTAACTAAGTGTGATGCCGCCACGTTAAATAATGTGAAATATCTTCAAGCTATTATAATGATGTAGTAGATATAATCGCATGTAAGAGGGGATGTTTTCAGTTGCTTGAATTGACTATTTTATTATGTGGAGTAATTGTTTTCTTATTTTTAGTTTTATTATTATCTATCCTGCTTAAATGGAATAAGGCAAGATTAATTACCGGAATTCTAATGTCAATTACCTCTATAATTACAATGATACTATTTATTGATATTCAAATATCAAATGGCAACCCAGATGCAGGAATGGAATTTGTGCAATTTTATTTTCCGATATTAGTTTTTCTTGGATTTACAACAGTAGGAATTTTTTCTACGGTTAAATTAGCTAAAGGGAATATAAATGATGTGGCATAATTCGTAGTGTCAGCCGAGAATTTAGCTGCCTAGGCAACAATTAGCAATCAAAAATAAAACCGTCAACTTCATAATTTAGCTGACGGCCGGAGAGGATACGCGTTTATAATAGCATTTATCATTACGTCCCAAACACCTACATTTGCGATTCTCGAAGAGCTATTGGCTGTCAAAATTATCATACAAAAATGGTTTCACTTCTAATGCCTCACACTTAACGTCTTACCGCTTACCTCACCCTTTACCCCTCACGCGTTAAAGATCATAATACAAGCCAAACTCAGCCGGGTGTGGCGCCAAGGATACTCTGCTGGCTTCTTTGCGTTTTTGGTCAACCCAAATTTCTAATAATCGTTTAGGAAAGACATTGCCGGCCAGCAGGAATTCGTAATCTGCTTCCAGGGCGTCTAAGGCAGCATCCAGGGAGGTAGGCAAACTTTTAACCTTCTTCTTTTCTGATTCGGGTAGATGGTAAAGGTTTAAATCATAGGGACCATAACCCTCCTCAGTAGGATCAATCTGGTTGAGTATACCGTCGATGCCGGCCATCAACATTGCCGAATAAGCCAGGTATGGATTGCAGGTGGCATCACCAGCCCGGTATTCAAACCGTTTCTGATGTGGCAGTTTGGCGTAATCAGGAATTCGAATCACGGCACTGCGGTTAGCGGTGGCAAAGCAAATGCTGACCGGTGCTTCGTAGCCGGGTACCAATCGTTTATAACTGTTGGTCGAAGGATTAGTCAGAGCGCACAGAGCCGGCGCGTGTTTTAGAATTCCGCCAATAAAGTAAAGGGCATGTTGACTAAGACCGGAGTAGCCAGCCTCATCATAGAAAATCGGTTGGCCATTTTTAAATAAGTGCATGTGTACATGCATGCCGTTTCCGGCTTCGCCCACGAGCGGTTTAGGCATAAAGGTGGCGGTTTTGCCTGCCTGGAAAGCGGCATTTCGGACAATATACTTAATCAGCATAGTTTTATCCGCCATTTCCCGCAGCGAGCCAAACTCAACTTCAATCTCTACTTGACCTGGACCGGCTACTTCGTGGTGGTGGTATTTTACTTTAACCCCACGCTCTTCAAGAAGCAGGCACATCTTACTGCGCAGGTTATACAAAACGTCAAAAGGAATATCAATATGATAGCCGCCTTTGTGTGGAATCTTAAAACCAAGGTTCCATTCGTCATTGCCGCTATTCCATTCGGCCTGTTCAGCGTCAATTCTATAGCCGGTTCGATGGGGTAGGGTTTCGTAGCTGACATGGTCAAAGACAAAGAATTCAAATTCCGGACCTATTATCATTTCGTCGGCGATACCAGTTGAGCGCAGATAGGTTTCCGCTGCTTCAGCAATAGTCCGGGGATCCTGTTCAAAACGTCGGTGCGGGTTACCAATAACAAAAATATCACCGATCATGCTGATAGTTGGTACTTCGCAGAATGGATCGGTGAAAGCAGAACGGAGGTCGGGAATAAACACCATATCGCTTTTTTCTACTGGGGCGTAGCCGTAGTTCGATCCATCAAACCCAATACCGCTCGTTAAGGTTTCGGGTGTAAAGCGACTCGCCGGAATGGTTAGGTGTCGCCAACGGCCAAGTAAATCAATCATTTTAAAATCAATCATTTTAATTCCAAACTGTTGGCAGTATTTTTGTAATTCTTCAAAACTATTAAACACCTTTTTCCCCCTCATGTCACATAACTGCTTAAAATACCGAGATACATTATAGCAATGTTGTCGAAAACTGTCATCAGCTTTGTTGTTGGATTAGCTGGAGTTGATAAAAATATACAGTATTCAGGCATAGTAGAAAAGCATAAGCATATGTGCACAGTCATAAATAAATATAATTTTCATTAATATGGACAAGACCGTCAAAAAATAGTTATCGCCTGCATTGACGTGTGCTATAATATAATCCGTTAGATGCTATATTGAATCTGCTTTTATTATCAAAACTATTAGTGTATTTTTGGGGAGGAATAATCCGGTGGCAAAGCAACAATCAGAGAAGACTGATTTGTATCAAAGCTCTAGTACGCGTGGCAGTAGATCGGGAAAATTGGTAGAACCCTGTCTCTTGTTACTTCTTCATGAGAAGCCATCGCATGGCTACGAGTTGATTGAAAAGTTAGTAGAATTTGGCTTTGATGATGACGCGCCAGATCCAGGCACAGTATACCGTAACTTGAGGAGAATGGAAGAAGACGGACTGGTTAAATCCTCCTGGATGACTAATGGGTCGGGGCCGGCTAAACGGCTATATGAAGTAACTCCGGAAGCAGCTGATTTATTAGCCACTTGGGCCGATGATATACGAAAGAAAATTGAAAGATTAGAAAACTTTCTGGTAAGGTATAAAAATTTTAGTCAAGCCTAAAGAAGAACATAACACAAAAAAGAAAACCAAAGGGAAAGTTGCGGATTATTTTACTCCGGCTGCCCTTTGGTTTATTTATTCACTAATGATTAGGAAAACTACTTAATGACTAGCACTGGACACTTAGCCAAAGATGTTACTTTACTGCTGATACTGCCTAGAAATAGTCTTTGTAGTTTATTTAGACCGCGATTGCCAATAATAATTAAACCGTAATTTCCAGAGTGGGCGACATCGCAGATGGTTTCTGCCGGAGGACCGTACTCAATTTCGGTTTCAACCTTCATACTAGAGTCAAAGCTAACCAAGGCTTGATCCAAAGTCTGTTGGGCGATCTCCTGAACCTTTTCCATCAGTTCCTCGCGAAAACGCGGTAGATCCGGCCGGGTGTAGAACCCTTCCAATTGAAGGGCATATTCCTGAGGGTTAAGGGCAACATGCAACAAGGTAACACTAACAGCACAACCTTTCCTCAGAAAATCGCTGGCGATCTTGGCTGCCTTCAGGGAAGCCGGTGAACCATCGATGGGGACCAGTATCCGACCAAACATTGACATCACCCTCCTTATAATATATTGTAACATGACTAGACCGCGGCTTCCAGGGTTTAGTACAAAAAGGCACTTTTTATTTTATTTTGATTTGATTCTTTGAGATTCTTTTTGCCCTATTTGTTTTATTTTGTCTATTATTTTCTATTATTTAATGATCAGACCTCATTAATTAGCAGGAACATTTAGGGATCAAGTAGTATATACTATATGACACAACTGTTGGAGGTGAGGGGCTGTTGTTAATTATCGGGCTCAATGGGAGTCCAGACAGCAAAGGTAATACAGCGTATTTATTAGAAAAGGCTTTAGAAGAGGCCCGGCTGTTGGGGGCAGAGACCGAACTAATTCATTGTTCCAGAGCGCTCAGGGATTTGAAAAGCCCTTTTTGTTTAAATTGTAGT
>JAAZDI010000011.1 GCA_012512295.1 Syntrophomonadaceae bacterium | reverse complement strand
GCTTATCGGATGATTGAGGAGGTTCGGCGCCAATTCAAGTCCATCCCAGGCTTAATGGAAGGTAAAGCCAAACCTGACTATGCCCATTGTGTCGATATTAGTACCAGCGCAGCCATTAAAGAAATGGTTATTCCCGGACTGATGGCTGTAGTTATTCCGCTGCTGGTCGGGATGGTTCTGGGCAAGGAGGCCCTTGGCGGGCTATTAGCCGGAGCGTTGGTCGCGGGGGTTCTATTGGCGGTAATGATGGCCAATGCCGGTGGGGCCTGGGATAATGCCAAGAAGTATATTGAGAGTGGCAATTACGGGGGAAAAGGGACCCCAACTCACGCTGCAGCCGTAGTGGGAGACACGGTGGGGGATCCTTTCAAGGATACCTCTGGCCCTTCGTTAAACATTTTGATAAAACTAATGTCTATTGTATCTCTCGTTTTTGCTCCACTATTTATGTAGCAAACCTTGATTACAAAACCATTATTAAATAAATTAAAAATCATGTTTGTTAGCCCAGTATTAATGATTCTAAATACTGGGTTGTTTTTTATCGTAGCCATGATTGTTTTTTGTTGGTTTGCAATAAGAGGCAAAAAGGGGCATCAGATAGACATAACTTATGAATATTAACTATATCACTGTTATCTGACGATAATCAGCACTTTGCTTTTTGCGTGGCAAAAGATATACTCACAACTAGAGCTGGGTAGATCTAGCTGAAAATTTAGATGCAATGATACCAACGGCAACACAGAAAGGTAACCAAGCAAAAAGGGCTTTTCCTGAGAAACTAGCAGGCACGACGTTAAAACGGCGAAGTGTGGGCAGTTAGGTTAGGTGACAGTGTCGTGAGGTATATTAGCGATGAGTTTATGAACCGAGCAGACAGAGCGAGCGAAAATCCTGTTTTCAGGCGCTAGGTGGGCCGGTGCTAATCGTATTAGCACCGGTTTTTTATGCTAAAATAAAGTGAATATTATTTTTTACTTTTGTTCTACCGCAAGTGAATTTCGGTAGATTGATAGAGAGCGAGGGGTAACCTTGTCATTGCGGGTGAAGATTGAAGGGGAGATTTCCCGAGCGATGACTAAATACTACCGGGAGATGTTAGGGAAGGGACCAGAGGAGACAAAAGTATATATTATTGAGGATATGGTACTGGTCCGTTTTCGTGGCATCCTCACTAGAAAAGAGCAGCAATTAGTCAGAACTCAACGGGGCTGTGAATTGGTGAAAGAGATGCGTCAGGTTCTCCGCGATTCAAACATAGATGAGGAAGAAAGAATTATTATGGATTGTACTGGTTTTCAGGTTATAAGCAGTCACTGCGACTTAAGTACGAAAACCGGCGAGATGGTTTTAATCTTTATCATGGATCAAAATGTTGGTCGTATTTTCAGTGGAAAATCCTGCGGAAAAGAAATGGTTATATCCCGGCATCCGCTCTAAGGAGACACTTTTTATTATAGAAGCATATAGTGATTAATAATTTATTATTATTAGTGGTTTATATTTTATTGTTTGATTGAGAGAGTTGTGGGAATGAGAAGTGCATGCATTTATTATCGTGGAGATTAATTCGTAAGAGGGTGGGTATAGTAATATGGACCAACTCATGATTGGCTTTTTGGGGCTAAGCTGGAAACACTTTGTTATGTTTGGCATTGGGTTTCTCTTG
The DNA here is from genome assembly GCA_012512295.1 of Syntrophomonadaceae bacterium. Taxonomy (GTDB): domain Bacteria; phylum Bacillota; class Ch66; order Ch66; family Ch109; genus JAAZDI01. The sequence goes on along the minus strand of JAAZDI010000011.1, from coordinate 2,055 downwards.
ATTTACCTGGCGATTGCCAAGGAATATGAACCAGTTCTTCTCTTGCCGATTGGCTTTGGCGCCTTGTTGTGTAACATACCGTTTTCCTCGGCTGTCGGACCGGAGGGACCATTGACTATCTTGCACCATGCTGGAATAGTAACCGAACTTTTCCCTTGCCTAATTTTTGTCGCAGTAGGGGCAATGTGTGATTTTTCCCCTATGCTAAAAAATCCTGTCCTGATGTTATTCGGGGCAGCGGCTCAGTTCGGCATTTTTGCTACTATTATATTTGCTGCCTTTCTCGGTTTCGATATCAAGGAAGCCGCTTCTATTGGGATAATTGGGGCAGCTGATGGGCCGACAACGATTTATGTGGCGACTAAGCTTGCTCCAGAGCTATTGGCTCCTTTATCAGTCGCAGCGTATTCTTACATGTCACTGGTGCCAATTATTCAGCCACCGGTGATTAAAGCCTTAACTACCAAGAAAGAACGTTCCATACTTATGCCAGTTAAAGAAGATGTCCCTGTCTCCCGTATGGTTAGAATTCTCTTTCCCATCGCCGTAACTCTGATCGCGGGAATAATTGCTCCAATCAGCGTTGCCTTGGTGGGAATGCTTATGTTTGGAAATTTAATTAAAGAATGTGGCGTTGTCGAACGTCTTTCCCGGGCCTCTCAGGAGGAATTGGCTAACCTGGTTACTCTCCTTTTAGGAATAACCATTGGGGCGACGATGACAGCCGAGCAATTTTTAAACGTTAAAACTATTATGGTAATGGGCATGGGGATTATTGCGTTTGTTTTTGATACCGCGGGTGGAGTTTTATTTGCTAAAGGGTTGAATCTGTTTCTAAAAGAGAAAATTAACCCTATGATTGGGGCCTGTGGTATTTCTGCCTTTCCGATGTCTGCCCGGGTAATTGCCAAAATGGCATTGGCCGAGAATAAGCGAAACTATATAATTATGCATGCAGTGGGAGCTAATGTGTCCGGGCAATTAGGTTCAATCATTGCTGGAGGTCTGGTCCTGGCCATTGTTGCTGGCTTCTAGTTTTTTCTCGAATGAGTTTAAGGAGGTGTCTAGCGTGAATCCGACGGTGATAGAAGCACTTAATGTGGCGGCTATTGGCCTCCCAGCTATGTTCGGGGTTATTATCCTATTCGTCGCCTTAGGTCAAGCCTTATTGAAATTATTTCCGGAAAAATCAAATTCTGCAAAATGATTACTTGCTACCACGCTCAATTGCTTAGTGTTATGGAGGTTACGATTTTGGAGCATATCGGTGGAATCACCTTAGCTGATTTAAGCACCCCGGTCTTTTGGTTTAGCGTTTTATCGATTATTTTAATCGATCTGGTTCTTAGCGGCGATAATGCGGTCCTTATTGCGTTGGCTTGCCGTAATTTACCGCCAAAACTACAAAGTAAGGGCATCATGTTTGGTACTATGGGGGCCATTGGGTTAAGGGTATTGCTGGCTACTATGATGGTCTATCTATTGAGTGTTCCTTTTATTAAGGCTATCGGGGGTCTCTTGTTAGTTTGGATTGCCATTAAACTACTGATTCAAGAAGAGGAAGATAACCAAGATATCGATGCCCCAGATCGGCTATGGGCAGCGGTAAAAACAATCATTATTGCTGACGCGGTCATGTCCTTAGATAATATTATTGCTATAGCTGGGGCTTCTCAAGGCAAACCGGCTTTGCTTTGGTTTGGTCTATTAGTTAGTATTCCCTTGGTTGTATTCGGGAGTCGAATATTGGTGGTTTTGATGAATAAATTTCCTTGGATTATTTCTCTTGGTGCAGGCATCTTGGGCTGGACTGCTGGGCATATGATTATTACGGATGGAAGAATCGATAAGTATTTGGGGACTATATTACATAGTCCATATTTCTTAAACGGTTATCTAATCCCTCTTATAGGGGGGGCAGGCGTGATTGCTTTTGGAATTATATTCAAAAAGCTCCGGAAAGCTAAAGGTGAAATGAACGAAAACCCTATTAAAAATAAATGTCAGACCTCGGAGAGTTGAAATAAACGAGTGAATTAAGTTATAGTATAAGGG
>JAAZDI010000116.1 GCA_012512295.1 Syntrophomonadaceae bacterium | reverse complement strand
GTACTGCAGGAAGCCGAACTTCATGCCAGCAGTGACATCCCGGTTTTAATTACAGGTGAGAGCGGGACCGGCAAAGAATTACTGGCTCAGGCGATTCATCGAGCCAGCCGAAGGGCCGACCGGCCCTTTGTGCCGGTCAATATGGCATCTGTTTCTTCGACTCTTTTTGAATCAGAGTTTTTTGGCCATACTCGGGGAGCGTTTACTGGAGCAGATCGGGATCGCGAAGGGTATCTGGAGGTCGCTGCCGGCGGCACCCTTTTTTTAGATGAGATTGGTGACCTTTCTCCGGAACTGCAGGGAAAGCTGCTGCGGGTATTGCAGGAAAAAGAGTTCGTTAAGTTAGGCACCAATCGGCAACGCAAGTTTGACGTGCGCTTTGTCGCTGCCACCAACGCTGACCTGGAGACAATGGTTAGTCAAGGCCGGTTCAGAAAAGACCTGTACTATCGGTTGAAGGTAGCCTGGCTGCAAATACCTCCCCTCAGGGAGCGCCTTGAAGACGTTCCGCCTTTAATTGAGCACTTTTTGCATGAATTCGGGGTTGAGGTTAAGCCAGGGATTCAGGACGAAGCCCTGGAGCTGTTACAGGCCTATCACTACCCGGGGAACGTGCGCGAGCTGAGATCAATTATTCAGGCCGCCTGCAACTTGGCTCAGGGCGGGACGATTTCGACCCGGCATTTGCCAATAGAAGTCAGAAAAATTAAAGTGGCTCATCTTCCCTCTCGATACCAGGAAGATTCGATTGAGCCGGCAGGAGAAGTTTTAAGCCTGGCTCAAGTAGAACGGAAATATATTCTGCAAGTCTATCAACAGACCGGTCGCAATAAATCACACACTGCTCGGCTGCTGGGAATTGGCTTAACCACGCTGCACCGCAAACTAAAGCAATATGGCGTAGATTAAAGACCGACCAGATGGGGGCAAGGCGCCTATGTTTGGTAAAGATAATCTCACTTTGCGGATAGTTTTGAGTTTAATAATGACCGTGGTTATTCTAATCTCGATCCTGGGGACAAGTTATGTCTTGATGCGGAACGCTCGGAGTGCTCTGTTGGAAGAAAAACAGGTTAAACTATTCGCCTTTGCCAAATTGCTTGATATAGCTCTGGTCAAAACCTATGATGAGATTTTACAGGATAAAGGACTGCTTAATGCCTCCCGCGAAGAGAAGATTTGAGCCTTGAATGAGGAACTGCGTGAAATAACGGATTACGTTGCCTACTCTGAACCCGGTATTGGTGTAGGCTATTATTCGAAAGAGCTTGATGCCATTATTACTTATGGACCCAGCAATGAGCTGGGTTATTATGTTGGTCAGCCAATCTCAACGACGCATCAGGGAAGAGAGGTTATGAGGACCGGACAGGCCATGGTCCAGACAGCCTTTCTCGTACGGGGAGAAATCATGAACTGTATGCTGCCTATTCAGCGAGGTGATGAGGTAATTGGTTATATTTGGTCTAACGAGTTAGTGGAAGATATAAACAACCAGATTAACCGGCTCGAATACCGTTTCCGATTAACTATCTTTTTCGGAATTCTGTTTTCGATGGTGGGTGCTGCCCTGATTATCGATAGCGTGCTGTCAAAAGTCAATCTAATTAAGAGGGGGTTAAAAGAGGTTCAAAAGGATTTAGACTATCGACTTAAGCCTATAAGCGGCGAGATGGGGGAAATTGTTGACGCTATTAATGAAATGGCCGCAGCCCTTTCCCAACGTAAGAGATTAATGGAACAAATGCAAAGGGCGGACCGTTTGGCGGCTATCGGCGAAGTCGCAGCCGGGATCGCCCATGAAATAAGAAATCCGCTGACAGCAATTAAAGGCTTTATTCAATTATTTGAAGAAGAACTGCCTGAAGATGATCCTAAATTAGTGTATACCCTGATCATCAACCGCGAGGCTGACCGCATGAACAAAATCATCAGTGAACTTTTGTATTACGCGCGACCTTCAGAGCCGCAGCAGGTATTAGTAAATATTAATGATGTGTTGGAAAACACTCTTTTCCTTGTTAATTTCAAGACGATTAAACCAAAGATAAAGGTGACGAAAAACTATAATCAGAGCTTACCATTAATTTCAGTAGATGAAGAACAAATTAAACAGGTCTTTTTAAATCTAATTATTAATAGTACGCAAGCAATTGATACGGCCGGCGAAATCAAGATTGAAACCGACATTACGGCAGATGAAAAATATGTTGTGGCGGTCGTTAGTGATACTGGTAAAGGAATAGCCCAATCTAACTTAAAGAAGCTTTTTGACCCCTTCTTTACTACTAGAGAAAAGGGGACTGGTTTGGGATTGGCTGTTGTGCATAAAATTATTGAACTCTACGAAGGGGAGATTGAAGTTGAAAGCCAAGTTGGTCAAGGCACAACATTTAGACTTTATTTGCCAGTAAGGAGGGAGGTTGTCCAGGATGCTCAGCAATCGGAAACGGATATTGGTTGTTGACGATGAAGACAGCGTTCGGTGCTTACTTCGGGAAATTTTTCGAAAGGAGGGTTATCAAGTCGATCTGGCGGAAAACGGCCTAGAGGCTTTGAACTTGGTGGAACGGTCTCAATATGACCTAGCGATTATCGATATCAGGATGCCGGTAATGGACGGGCTGGAGCTGTTCCATGTTTTCCTGGAGAAACACCCGGAGATTATCGTTATTATTATCACCGCTTTTGCCAGTGTGGATACCGCCGTAGAAGCCATGAAGCTTGGGGCTTATAACTACATTTCTAAGCCATTTAACATTGCGGAAATTAAACTGAACGTGAAACGAGCTTTAGAGAGTAAAGATCTAGCTGAAGAAGTCAAGGAACTGCGCCAGGAGATCCAAAAACGATATTCCATCAACAACATCATTGGCCACTCTGGGAAAATGCAGGAGATATATAAAACAGTTGGCCGGGTAGCTAATTGTAACGTAACAGTACTTATCCAGGGTGAAAGCGGAACCGGCAAGGAACTGATCGCCAAAGCGATTCATTATAACAGTCGACGCAAAGAGGCACCGCTGGTTAAAGTTAATTGCGCGGCTCTCCCGGAGGGTTTGTTGGAAAGCGAACTTTTTGGCCATGAAAAGGGGGCTTTCACCGGGGCCCTGGAAAAAAAGAAAGGCAAATTTGAACAAGCCGATAAAGGTACCCTTTTCCTTGATGAAATCGGTGATATGAGTCCGAGCCTGCAAGTCAAGTTATTAAGGGTGATTCAGGAGAAAGAATTTGAGCGAGTGGGTGGTTTGGAAACGATAAAAGTAGATGTGCGGATCATCGCGGCCACCAATCGCCACTTGGAAGAATTGGTAAAAAGTGAAAAGTTTCGGGAAGATCTTTATTACCGCCTGAATGTTGTTTCAATTATTATTCCGCCGCTGCGGGAGCGCAAAGAAGACATCCCCTCTCTGGTTGAATTTTTTCTCAACAAGTACAATGAAGAGATGGGCAAAGAGTTTAAATATGTATCGGTTGAGGCGATGAACCGACTTATTAATTATAATTGGCCGGGTAATGTACGGGAACTGGAAAACGCGATTGAAAGGGCAGTGGTTATGGGCAATGGGTCTGTTTTACTGCCGGAGCACCTGCCAGTTAATATTCATTCATACTCAATTCCCGAGGCTGATCCCTTGGGTTTTGAAGTTGAGGATAAACCTTTGCGAGAAATACTGCGGGAAGTAGAAAAAGCAGTAATAAAAAAATCCTTGGATAAAAATGGATGGAATAAAGCACGAACTGCCGCCAAATTGGGCTTAAGCCGTAAAGCCCTGTTATACAAAATAGAAGAGTACGGTCTACAGAAAACTCTAACTGTATAATTTTTATACTGTTAGGGTATTTTTTTCCCAGGCAGCACTGCTTCGTCCGAGATCATACTTCTGATAAGCTGTATAAAGAAAGGCCAGTGAACGAGTCAAGTCCTTCCATACTGCATATTAGGCGCATGTTGGCACAAAAAATGCAAAGAGATATAAGACGATGGAGGGATACGCATATTTTTCAAAAAAGGGGGGGGAATTATGATTCGAGCACTGGCAAATGTTTTTACTAAGGTTGTCCGACGTTATCTGCCCGATGCATTTCTTTTCGCAGCTATCTTAACGTTTGTTGTGTTCCTGCTAGGTATTTTTACTCAAGGGAAAACTCCGTTGGAGATGACTAAGTATTGGGGCGAAGGTTTCTGGGGCTTGTTGGCTTTTGCGATGCAGATGGTTTTGGTTCTGGTTACCGGGCATACATTGGCTAAAACCAGGGTGGTTGGGTCAATCCTGAAAGCAATTGCCGGGATCGCCAAAAACCCGGCCCAAGCCATCCTGGTGGTATCATTTGTGGCGTTAATTGCCTGCTGGATTAACTGGGGATTTGGACTGATTGTCGGTGCTTTACTGGCCAGAGAGACGGTGAAAAAGATCAAGGGTGTCCATTATGGTCTGCTGGTAGCCTCTGCCTATTCAGGCTTTTTAATTTGGCATGCGGGTCTGTCGGGATCAATACCTTTAAAGATAGCTCAAAGCTCCAAAGATTTCATGTCGCAAATAACCGGTGGAGCCGTAGTGCCAGTTAGCGAGACGATTTTTAGCCCTCAGACTTTGTTAATATGTGCAGTATTGTTGCTCACTTTACCCTTCATTAATCGAATGATGATGCCTAAGGAAGAAGATGTTATTGAAATAGATCCGGAATTGTTAAAGGAAGACGAAATAAGCGTGCCGGTTATGGAACGGTCACAGATGACTCCGGCGCAAAAGTTAGAAAACAGCATGGTTGTTTCAATGTTAATCGGGGCAATGGGAGTAGCTTATATTATTTACTATTTTGCCCGCGGTGGGACGCTGGAGCTGGATACGGTCAACTTTATCTTCTTGATTGCGGGTATCATCCTGCATAAAACACCGCAGAATTTCTTGCGGGCCTTAACCGAAGCAGTTAAAAACACCGGGGGCATTGTGGTCCAGTTCCCGCTGTATGCCGGAATTATGGGGATGATGGTTAGTTCTGGGCTGGCTGCTTCTATTTCTCAATGGTTTGTTAATGTTTCAACTCCCACTACCTTCCCCTTCTTTACCTTCTTGAGTGCCGGTTTGGTTAACTTTTTCGTGCCTTCTGGTGGTGGACAGTGGGCAGTCCAGGGCCCAATCGTGATGCCGGCTGCCCAGGCTCTGGGAGTGCCGCTCGGTGAAGCAGCTATGGCTATTGCCTGGGGCGATGCCTGGACCAACATGGTTCAGCCTTTCTGGGCTTTGCCGCTGTTAGGGATTGCCGGTTTAGGAATTCGTGATATTATGGGCTTCTGTACGGTTGCGCTGTTATGGAGTGGAGTTATTATTGGGCTTGCACTCTTGCTGTTATAAGTATCAGTAAAGAATGTCGGGTTCGTTAGTTGTTGGGTAGTATTTGTTGCAGCACTTGATCAGGCAGCATTAGAGTGAACAATTTTAAAGGTTGTAAGGCGTTGGCTCCCTCCATCAATCTGATAGTAAAGATGCACTTTGTTTGAGATTCGTAATTTAGATGGGTAGTGAGAAGCCCCCTTCCTAAACCGGTTATGGATTAGGAAAGGGGCTTTTTGTTTGAATTATTTTGATTTTAACTTTTGAATGGCGTGATTAAAACGTTAAACAATTTGCAAAGCTTAACCGACGATTTGAATATGTTCGGGTTTATCCCAGTGACTGGGTCGAGGTGCCAACCCCAGAGCTTCTTCAACCGTGTAGTAACCAGGTCGGACCGACATAACCCATTTGATTACTCGAATTAAACAATCGACGAAGTTAGCCCGGGAATGAGATTCGTGTTTGATTTCCAGTCGTTCGTTTTCGCTGAAAAAGATCACTTGGTGGATCCCGGTAACTCCGCCGCCGCGGATGGCGTGAACTCCAATCACTCCGTCTTGTCTGGGTGATGTACGGTCATGGCCAAAAGCAATGCCCTTCTCCGGGAGGTCCAGATAATTTCTCAGTTCGTTAGCAATCTTTAAAGCGGTACCGGAGGGAGCATCTTTTTTATGCCGATGGTGCGTTTCGATTATTTCGACATCCCAATCAGCTAAAATGGTGGCTGCCTTAAGGACTAAATTCATGAGAACATTGATACCCAACGATAGATTAGGGGCATAAACCACCGGAATTTTGAATTGCTGAGCCATCATCTGGATGGTTTGTAATTGTTCGAAAGTAAAACCAGTGGTACCAATAATTACTGGCTTACCATGCAGGGCAATGATGCGCAAGTTCTTCAGGCAGGCTTCAGGATTCGTAAAGTCAATCAATACGTCCGGGTTCTCATTAAGTAATTCACTATCCAGTTTATTGCTGCCTTTAACGATGAGGTTAGTCGGTCTGGTATCCAGAATATCGCCAAGATCCTTACCAATCTTGGCACTACCTGGTCGGGCGATTGCCATGACCAGGGACATTTCAGGATGAGCCAGCAGACCTCTAGCGACGGTTGAACCAGTACGACCTAAACCAATCAAACCAACTTTAATCATGCTATCCCTCCATTTAGTTAAATTATTTTGTCGTGTGCAATATTGCGTTGAGGGATGAATGTTACTAGCAACTTAATTATACCAAGTAGGTTGTTTCAATGTAAAGAGGTTTTTTGTCCAGGTAATTGGTTTTGTTTTCAAATTAAGGAAAAATCACCTTATGACTAAAATAATGGTCGTGGTAAAATAAAAAATGTTGGTTATAATCAAGGGTGGTTAGGGCCATCATAATTTAGTCAAGATAAGGAGGCATTAAAATTGGCTGATCTAGGACATCAACTACCAGTCTGGAGCGTAATTCCTTTTGTGGGAATGCTTTTATCGATCGCTCTTTTTCCGCTGTTTTGTCCACACTGGTGGGAACATAACATGGGTAAAGTCAGTCTCTTTTGGGCATTGGTTTTTGTCCTGCCTTTTTTCTATGCCTTTGGGAGTGGAATGACGGCGTATGAGGTATTGCATATATTGATCCTGGATTATATCCCCTTTATTGCCTTACTGGCCGCCTTATTCACGATATCCGGCGGGATAATTGTCCGCGGCACCCTGCGGGGGACCCCGTTGGTTAATGGGACCATGCTGATGATTGGTACTGTGCTGGCCAGTTGGGTGGGCACCACCGGGGCTTCAATGCTGCTGATCCGGCCTCTGCTCCGGGCGATTCAACATCGCAAGTGGAAAGTACATACCGTTGTTTTCTTTATTTTTATGGTGAGTAATATCGGCGGGGCTTTGACGCCAGTCGGCGATCCCCCTCTATTTCTTGGATTTTTGCATGGGGTTCCTTTCTTTTGGACCATGCGGCTGATTGTTCCGATGGGCTTGAATATCTTAATCTTGATTTCGCTTTATCTGATCATTGACTATGTTCTGTATCAACGCGAAATCAAGCAACAAACCGCACCAGTCAATGCCGGGGAAACGGCCCCTATCCGGGTTGAGGGGTTAAAAAACCTGATTTTTTTAGCCGGGGTAATTGCAGCAGTTGTTTTCAGCGGTTTACTGAATAAGCATCCATTATTTTTTAATATCCTGACTGAAGAGGCCAGGGGAATAACTCTGATCAATTTAGAAGGCCATAATCTAGTTTGGCCTTGGATAAATATCTTGCGGGACAGTATAATGCTGTTAATGGCGTGGCTGGCTTTTAAAACAACTTCGCCCAGTGTGCGTCAGGATAACCATTTTACTTGGGGGCCGATTCGGGAAGTAGCAGTTCTTTTCGCAGGCATTTTTATTACGATGATTCCGGCGTTAGTCATTCTCCAAGCCCGAGGGGGAGAATTAGGGGTAACCACCCCGGCTCAATTCTTCTGGGCTGCCGGCAGCCTTTCCAGCTTTTTAGATAATGCCACCACTTATCTCACGTTTCTCTCACTTGCCGGCGGCTTAGGCGCGGCAAGTGGGGTAACGACAGACCTGGGGACTGTGGCTCCATCAATCCTGTTGGCAATATCCTGCGGTTCAGTATTTATGGGAGCAAACACCTATATCGGCAATGCACCAAATTTTATGGTTCGTTCGATTGCCCAGGAGAATGGGGTTAAGATGCCTAGTTTCTTCGGCTACATGGGCTGGTCGATTGGCATTCTGATTCCGATTTTTATTCTAGATACCTTGCTGTTCTTCTAAGGGTCTAATCCATATGGCTTGTGTTTAAACTCGGTCAGCCGGCTAAACTGGGAACGAACCTCGTCGGCTTCGGGCAGGCATCAAACTCGCCTTTCAGGCTCAAACAGAGATGCCTGCTGCTCCTCAGCCGCCTCTGTTCTCTGATGTAAATCGCCAATCGCTGACCTCCGTTAAAACACGGCGCGATCGACTTTCCATGGTATATGCTTGTGTTTAAACTCGGTCAGCCGGCTAAACTGGGAACGAATAAAAAACTGGGGACTGGTTAGCGGGGTGGGCGCCGATGCCGGAATCGCCAAAAACCGCAGCGGCGGGGGGAGAGGAGTAACGCGAGAAAAAAGATGACGGCGGACACCAGGACAATGGTTGCCCCGGAAGCCAGGTTGTACTGGAAGGAGAGCCAGAGACCGCCAATGGCGGAAACAACGCCGGTTAGCAGGGAAATAAGTAACATGCCACGGTAGTTTTTGGATAACTCGTAACCGGTAGCGGCCGGGATCACCAGCAGGGCAGAGGCTAAGACTACCCCCACCACCTTGACGGAGACCACGATGGTTAAAGCGATGGCGGTGAGCAGAATATAGTAGAGAGGGCCAGTTGGGAGACCACTGGCTCTCGCCATTTCTTCATCAAAGCATAAAAAAAGGAATTCTTTATGGAGGATAATCAACACTAGACCGACCAGCAAGCCGCACCCCCCCAGCCACCAAAGATCAGTGGCGGTAACGGCCAGGATGTTGCCAAAGAGAAAGGTATAGACATCCGCCACATACCCCTTAAGCAATCCGATTATGGCCACCCCTAAAGCCATGGTTGAGGAAAAAAAGATGCCGATGGTTACATCTTCGTTGATATGGCCTTTTCGGCTAACCAGGCCAATGGCCCAGGCAATTAAAGTGGAAAAGACAGCCGCACTGAGGAGGGGGTTAATCCCCAGCCAAATACCCAGGGCCACGCCACCAAAAGCAGAGTGGGAAATACCAGCACCGATAAAGGAAAGGCGTTTTAAAACGACGAAAAAGGAAACCAAGGAACAGAGCAGTCCAACTAAGAGACCGGCTAGCAAGGCTTTTTGCATAAAAGTATAAGCAAACATTGCGGACACGGTTATTGCCTCCCTTGCGCTAAGAGGGCATCAATTTCGCAGCGATAGGCTTTGTCCAGTTTCGAGCTGCAGACAACCTCAACCGGTGTCCCGTGAATATGGACCGTCCGATTAAGACACATGAGCTGATCAGCGTGCGCCGCAATCGCGGCCAGATCATGCGAGACCGTAATAATCGTCAACCCTAATGCTTCTTTCAGATCCAGGATCAAGTGATAAAACTTTTCTTGGGCGGCGATGTCTAGCCCGTTAGTGGGTTCATCCAAAAGGAGCAGACGGGGCTGGCGACATAAAGCCCGGGCTAAGAAAACCAGTTGCTGCTGACCCCCGGATAGTTCGCCAACCGGACGAGTGGCCAAGCCCTCAAGACCTACTCGGGTTAAACTTTCCTCAACTGCTAGCCGGTCCTGTGGAGTAGCCCGGCGGGCCAATCCACGGGTCGCTAAACGGCCCAGCATTACCACGTCGCGAACGGAAAGGGGAAAGCGAAAATCAAACTGGTGACGCTGAGGAACATAACCGATTAATTGGTGCGCAATCTGATGGTTTTTTGTAATGACGGTTCCAAATAGCGTAATCCGTCCAGTGGTTGCTTTAATCAGACCCAGGATAAGCTTAAGCAGAGTTGTTTTGCCGGCCCCGTTAGGCCCAATTATTCCGACCAGGCTTCTCTGGGGAATTACTAAAGAGACATCTTCCAGGACTAGCCGGTCTGCCAGATAAACACTGACATTAGCCAATTCCAGGGCTGGGGGCTCAGCAGAATCGATATTTCGACTGTCATTTGAGTTTGGGATTGTATGCATATAAACCTCGCTTGTGTTTTAACTCGGTCAGCAGGCTAGACTGGGAACGAACCTCGTCGGCTTCGGGCAGGCATCAAACTCGCCTTTCAGGCTCAAACAGTGATGCCTGCTGCTCCTCAGCCGCCTCGGTTCTCTGATGTAAATCGCCAATCGCTGACCTCCGTTAAAACACGGCGCGATAGACTTTTTATGGTATACGCTTGTGTTTTAACTCGGTCAGCAGGCTAGACTGGGAACGAACCTCGTCGGCTTCGGGGTAAATAATTACAGGCAAGTCTTCAGAGAATTTAGGTTATAACGCATGAGATTTAGATAGGTATTCCGCCCTTCGGCACTTTCCCCGCCCAGCGGGTCAAGGGTTATGACCCGGCCAGCAAATTCTCCCGCAATAACCTCAGCCATTCTGGGGTTGAACTGCGGTTCTGCGATGATTACCCTCACCTCATTGGCCCGAGCAAGATTAACCACTTCGGTTATCCATTTGCCGGAAGGCTCTTGACCAGGTGCCGGCTCGATTGAAGCGACTTCTTCTAGTCCATAGCGTTGAGCCAAATACCGCCAAGAAGCATGAAAAGAGATATACTTTTTGTTAGTCAGTGAGGCCATTGTTGTAAGGTATTCTTGATGCAACTGGGTTAATTCGTTTTGGTAATTGAGCAGATTTGCTTGATAGACTGCCTCGGCAGACGGATCAGCTTTTATCAGCGCTTCGGTTATTTTTGGGGCCACGTGATCCCGAACCAGGACCGGATCTAACCAGATATGTGGATCAGCTCCGACGTGAAGGTGGTCTGCTTCTGCAGAATGACCTTCATGGGCATGATCGTTTTCCGAAGCAAGCAGTTGCAAGCCTTCGGCTACTTCAATTCGGTTGGCATCTTGATTAGCGGCCAAAGCAAGCTTCTGGACCCACTCATCAAGACCAGCCCCTATTCCGATAATCAAGCTGGCGCCAGCCACTTCCTTCATTTGGCTGGGAGTAGGTTCATATGTATGGGGATTAGCCCCGGCTGGCAGCAGGTTAATTACCTTAATCTGGTCGCCGCCCAGGTTTTGCGTTATATCGGCCAAGGGGAAGATTGTTGTTACTACCTTGAGTTGATTATCTAAACTTTGGTTATTCGAAGCTGGCGAATTAGTTGGCGTTTGTTCCCCACAGCCTGAGGTTGTCAGTAAAACAGCTCCCAGCAAAATTAATAGAGATAGGCCGCAGGCGAAGCGTTTAAAAAAACGAGAACACATTTTTCGGGCACCTCTTTCATAAATGGTAATGCGAATCATTACCATAACGATACCTAAATTTAACTCCTCCCGTTTGAAAATGTCAAGGGCAGACCAATGAAAGGGATAAACGAAAAGGTTGCATACCCATCACAATACTTGCTTACGATCACGATACTTACTTAAGATCACGACGCTTACTTACTATCACAACGCTTGCAGTATCCATACACCTCAAATTGATGGCCGGTAATTCTAAAGTCACTTTTGCTTAAATCATCAAGTTGGGAACAGTTTAAGGGACAGTGGGTAATCCTGACGGTTTTCCCGCAGAGCAAACACACGAGATGGTGGTGGTGTTCTAAGCCGGTTATCTCGTACCGATTTTTTCCTTCGCCAAAATTAAGCTTGGTAATTAATCCAGCTTGAGTTAGTCGTTCAAGATTACGATATACCGTGGCCAGACTTAAACGGGGGTGGTCTGGTTTCAAAGTTGTGTAAATATCTTCGGCGGTAAAGTGACTATTCATGTCGTGAATGGCCTGCATAATCGCGGCACGCTGTTTGGTAAGCCTTAGACCTTGGATGCTTAGGTTGTCCGTCTCTGGTCCTTTTATTTCCGAGCTCAACAATAATCCCCCTAACTAATAATCTTTATGCTTAATAAATGAATTGCAGACCTAGTTTATCAATATCGTGACGGTTCACCATAGCTATGTCAATACTTAACAGGTGGACAGTTTTTCAGAAAAACCGGAATATTCTTGCTTGTTAAAGGAGGAATTAATGGATTTATAGAGAATAAATATCATTAAAGGGCAATAGAACCTTTTAGGGTAAGGGAATCAATCAGTATTTAAGGAACGCTTAATAATGAGGGGGTGGAGGCTAATGATCGGAGGAAACCTAACTATTGGTGATGAATTAAGTGCTGATCGTAAGAAGAATATTAACAAGGCTGAAATAGGTCCCGAACGGCTCAAAGCGTACATTAAAATTCTCAAGACAAACGGTTTTTTAAGTAGACTAAAAGGGAATAAGCTGGTTATTTCCCAAGCAGAGATTAACCAATATCTGAAGAATCACCTGAGTTTAATTGATCGTCTGACTGACGCGGAGATTGAATTTCAGCTTGATCGAATTCACTTTAATCTGAAAGTCAAACTGCTTAAATCCTCGACTCCAACGGTTGTCTCCACAGCGGCAAAATTAACCGGTTGTACTTTCGATCTAAATAGGAGAGTAATCGATTTTGAAATTGTCGAACCTCAGGATGTTATTTCTAATGAAGTAGTCGCCTTTTTAATAGCGGGGATTATTGTCCGGATTATCCAGTCCTTAATGGATACCAAAATTGAATTAGGAAAGGTTTTGGAAAACCGAGAATTTGTTGATATCCTGTGTAACCGAATCGGGTTTGATCTGAATAAATCTCCCTATCTGGCCAGCATTTTTGCCTCAAAGGTAGAAGGGATAGCCGTCTTTGATTTTGTTAAGATCAATCGTATCGAAGTACTTCCCGGGGAGTTGGTTATTTATCCGGATCTGACAATGATAAGTTAACGATGATAAGTTAATGAATCACAATCTAATGTTACTTCATGATGTTAAATGCCAAAACGACAATGAGTCACTAAACTGAAAATTATAAATACGGAGCTTCTCTCAGACGAAAGTGGCTATGTTTTAAGGCACCTTTAAAAAGGGTGCCTTATTCGATGTTTTTTTCTGAATCAACAGACTCCTGCCTCTGTAAGTGGCGGTTGCCTTGTTAAAAATCTTAGGCTAGTAGAGTCTCCAGCCAATGCCGCGATGTTCATTAAAGCTGAACGAGTTCACTGTCATAATTTGGACTGGTTTTAAATACAATATTATGAATCGAGGATTGGGGGGAGCCGGATGAAAACGATAGTAATCAATTTTCCCCGGTACTGGAAACCTATCGGTTTAGTGTTATTAGGAATTAGCTTAATCGTAACCGGGGGTTATTATTTTTACTTGAAAGCCTGCCTAATTCCACCCGTAGATTTGATTAATAAGGCACTTGATCAAGCTTATGAAGCCAGCAGTTATCGGTATACGATGGTGTCGCAGTTCATTAAGGAGGGGCAACCGCAAATCTGGAGCGATGTTACCGGAGAGAAGGCAAATCACCATGATCTTCATTTATCGGGAACCATGTTGAATACACCAATTGAAATGTATCAAGTTGGCGACACTTCCTATAATCGAGACCCCTTTACCAATCGTTGGTATGCGGTCCAAGGTTATGACCTGACACGTCAGGAATTACTGATGACCGAGGTTAATCCGTTAGCCAATTTTAATTTTAAAGAGATTTTTGAGGCCAGGTATAATGGCCAGGAAGAGGTGCGCAATAAGGACTGCTGGGTGGTTGATTGTACGGCGGATCTGGAAAACCAGTTATTGGAGGTACTGTGGCAGGATTTTCAGTTTAAGTTCTGGATTGACCAAAGGGGACATTTCCTGGTCCGGGGCCAACTCACGGCCCGCAGTAAAAGCAATCCCGAAAGCATCCTGACCATCACGGCGGAGTTCTATGATTATAACCAACCGATTCAATTGGCGGTACCGCAGGTTTAAGCTTGTGTTTTAATCAAAGTGTTATTAAGCTCGAAGCTCGGTCAGTAGATTGGGCGTAAAATGACCCTTTGGCTCAGCCGGTTATGTTTAACTCTAGCCGGCTGCATTGCTATTTGGGTTTTTCTTTTTGCCTATGGTATAATTTTCACGTAATCTGCAGAATAAAGGTTATTAGAGTCGGTTTTAGATGTGAGGTGATCGTATGTTTCAACGTGAGAGAAGAGTGGTGCTGACTCAGGAGCAGATTAAAGAGCGGGTGCGAGAACTAGGGGAAGAGATTACTCGGGATTACCAGGGACAAGAGTTGCTGGTGGTCGGTATTCTGAAAGGGGCCTTTATCTTTATGGCTGATTTAGTCCGGGAAATAAGGATTCCGGTGGCGATCGATTTTATGGATGTTTCCAGCTATGGGTTATCGACTGAGTCGACCGGGGTTGTGCGCATCCTGAAAGATTTAGAGGAGAGCATTGAGGGTCGGCATGTCCTGGTGGTGGAAGACATTATTGATTCCGGTTTAACGTTGAACTATATTTCGGAGAATCTCAAATCACGGGATGCGGCCAGTGTGAAGATTTGTGCTTTTTTGGATAAACCCAGTCGGCGTAAGGCCCCGATTAAGGCCGATTACCTGGGTTTTTCGGTACCGGATGAGTTTATCGTTGGCTATGGCCTGGATTATGCCGAAAAATATCGGCATTATCCTTACGTGGCGATTTTGGAACGGGATGAATACGAAAGTAAGTAGGAGGTTTTAATTGGTGGCAGCACAACAAGCGCAAGAGATGGTCTTGGTGCTAGATTTTGGAGGACAGTACAATCAATTAATTGCCCGGCGAATTCGCGAATTACACGTGTATAGTGAGATGCTGCCCTACAGCACTCCTCTGGAGAAAATCCGGGAACTAAATCCCAAGGGGATTGTTCTTTCCGGCGGTCCAGCCAGTGTCCAATCGGAAAATTCGCCACTTTGTGACCCGCGGTTATTCGAAAGCGGTATTCCCATCCTGGGTATCTGTTATGGAATGCAGTTGATGGCTAAGGTTCTAGGCGGTGAAATCCAGCGGGCAATGGCCAGAGAGTATGGTAAGACCGCCCTCTATGTAGAGGACCGTGAAGATAAGCTGTTTCTCGGTTTGAACTCGGAGCTGAGCTGCTGGATGAGCCATGGAGACTTTGTCGCGGCCCCGCCGCCCGGTTTTCAAGTAACCGCCAGTACCGGCCAGGTGCCGATTGCCGCGATGGCCGACCCCCGGCGAAAATTATACGGGGTCCAGTTCCATCCGGAGGTAAGACATACCCCACAGGGCCAAGAGATGCTGAAAAATTTCCTGTATGCTATTTGCGGTTGTCAAGGTAATTGGAGCATGGGATCATTTATTGAGGATCAGGTTCGGGAGATTCGGGCCTTGGTTGGTAACAAAAAGGTTTTATGCGCCCTCAGCGGCGGAGTTGATTCCGCAGTGGCAGCCGTTTTAGTTCATCGAGCAATCGGGAATCAACTGACCTGTGTTTTTGTTAACCACGGCCTGTTGCGCAAGGGTGAAGCTGAACAGGTACAAAGTACCTTTCGGGAGCAATTTCAAATGAATTTGGTTTATGTGGATGCTTCAGAGCGGTTTTTATCTCGCCTTAAAGGAGTCGTTGATCCGGAAGAGAAACGCAAGATTATCGGGACCGAGTTTATTCGGGTTTTTGAGGAAGAGGCTCGGAAATTGGGCGAAGTTGATTACTTGGTTCAGGGAACCCTGTATCCGGATATTATTGAGAGCGGGACCGAAACGGCGGCCACGATTAAAAGCCACCACAATGTGGGCGGTTTGCCGCCGGATATGCAGTTTAAATTAATTGAGCCCTTAAAGTGGCTTTATAAGGACGAGGTGCGCGAAGCCGGAGCGGAACTCGGTCTCCCGGAGGAGATTATCTGGCGGCAGCCTTTCCCTGGTCCAGGCTTGGCGATTCGAATTCTTGGTGAAGTGGCTGAAGAAAAGCTGGCCGTATTACGCGAAGCGGATGCCATTGTCACGCAGGAAATCAAACAGGCCGGGCTTTATCGGGAGATCTGGCAATCCTTTGCCGTCCTGTCATCAATGCGTAGCGTAGGCGTGATGGGGGATGAACGAACCTATTCTTACCCGATTATCCTGCGCGCAGTAATCAGTGATGATGCCATGACCGCCGACTGGGCGCGTCTGCCTTATGAATTGCTGGAGCGGATCTCCTCAAGGATCGTCAATGAAGTACCAGGAATTAATCGGGTGGTTTATGATATCACCTCTAAACCACCCGGCACGATCGAGTGGGAGTAGCAAAGAACAACCTGGGACATCTCAACCTGCTTAAGAAGCAGGTTTTCTTTTTAAAGTGGGTTTATATGTCTTAATGATCTGTTCCGCCAGGTAAAGGCCACTCATTTAAGGCTTACTGATATTCAGGCAAACTGATATCTAGAAATACCACCTGAGGCTGAAGGATAACTAATCAGGGTCTTTGTATTGAGTAAAAGCTATAAAAAGTTAGATTTATGGCGTGGTTAGTCTGATTTACAAGAAAAGAGCCTATTTGTGGATAGCTGTACATTTGAAAAATAAGAAACTATTGGTAATATTAGAGATAATTATCAGGCAGAAAAGATAACTCTACGACTAGAACATTGATGATTAATATGTAAATTGACGAAAGTGTGCTACTTTTTTCCCTCCGTTGTATAAAGAAGTAACGGGGCAATTTGCTTGATGTAAAAGTGTACTCAGACTTCAAAGGAAGGTTGATGCAAAATGGAAGAAAAATTAAACAATTGCAGGCAAAGCTGGAGGCGGACCGAAGTTTCGGGGAGAAGCTGTTTAACTTGGAGACGCCGGAAGAAGTGCAGGGCTTTTTAAAAGAACAGGGAATCGAATTTAGTTTGGCGGAAATTAATGAGCTGAGAGAGGCCCTGGTCAAGGTTGCGGAAGAGATACAGGTCAGTGCAGATGGGGAACTTTCTGATGCGGATCTGGAAAATGTGGCCGGTGGAATTGGAGGAGGAGTTCTTTTCGGAGTTGTGTGTATTATGGCTGGGATAGGACTTCTCGGTTGCGTACTTGATGACGATCATAGAATTAGGGGAAGATGGTAACAGCTAATGAACCTGGGAAAGAAGAAACCGGGGAAAGTCAGGTAGACCGCCGGTTGCTTTTTACGGACCTGTCGAAAACACAAAAAATTTTTAAAAGTCTGACCAGGTTGACACACGAGGCATGCTTTGTTACGATAAAAATGAATGGTGATCAGGCGAAAGTGTACCTAGGGTTCCACCTTCTTTATTCTATCTTTATTCTATTAGATGGGATAGTGAGAAGGGTTCGGTCCAAGTGGTACAGACGGGTCGTAACCCGTTACACCGAAGGGATAAAAGCCCAGACGGGTAGGTTTCCCTGTTGAGCAGCGAAATCTACCTCCTGGGCTATTTAATTTGGCAAGATTTATTTTTGGGATAGACCTTCAAGGCCGTCGGGCAGCCTAAATAGAGAATGAAAAACCTACTCTACTAACCGAGTTATCTTATTTTGAGTTATCTTATTCATTTAAAGCTTAGCTATTTCTAAGACGGAAGGACGGGTGTTCTGTGAATAAGCCTGTGGTGGGAATAGTGATTGGTAGTGATTCAGATCTGCCGGTAATGCAAGAGGCAACCCGGACCCTGGATCAGCTAGGGGTGCCCTATGAGCTAACCATTGCCTCGGCCCACCGAACGCCGGCCCGGGCGGAAGAGTATGCGGCTTCCGCGGAAACGAGGGGGCTTGAGGTGATCATTGCGGCGGCGGGTGGGGCTGCTCACCTGGGTGGAGTAATTGCTGCCTGGACGACTTTGCCGGTAATCGGAGTGCCCATAAAGACCAGTACCCTGAGTGGCGTAGATTCTTTGTATTCAATGGTGCAAATGCCAGCCGGGGTACCAGTGGCCACGGTCAGTATTAATGGGGCAAAAAATGCGGCGATTCTGGCGGCGCAAATCCTGGGCGTGAAGGATCCGGCGATTCGAGAACGCGTCAGAAAGTTGAAACAGGACCAGGGTCAAGAGGTGGAGGCTAAGGCGGAGCGTTTGGCGCAGTTAGGCATCGACGGTTATTTAAAGGAGATGGGGACGAAGTGATCGAACGCTATACCCTGTCGGAAATGGGTAAAAACTATGAAACAGGTTCAACCTGATTGTTTCAAATGTCGACATTTTTATATCACCTGGGATCCGAAATTTCCTCGAGGTTGTCGGGCAATGCGCTTTAAAACCAGGGAGATCCCGGCCGTGGTAGTTCGGCGGACTTCAGGCCAGCCCTGTTTACACTACGCCAGAAAGGACACAAGATAATTTATCTATGGTCAAGAATCATCGGTGGGCCAGATCCTCAGCCAGGAATAAAGCGGCCTGACCCCGGCTTTGATGGGTGTCGGCCAGGTATTCGGGCCGGCTGAGACTGTGGGAATGGCCAGTATTAAAGGGGTAGTTGAGTCATGGCCGGTTAAACGGACCAACCTGGTTTTAGCGGATCCTGATCTTGACAGTGAAGTGATTAATCGTTTAATGACCCCAGCTGATTTCACGCGTCTCCCTGATCCGAACCGGGCGGACGTCATCCTTTTTGGCGAGGGACCTTCCCGGATTGTTCTGTCCGTGAAACAGGACTATTTGGAACGGGTGCAGCGGTACATCAGGCGCAAGGGCCTTCCATCGACGGTCATTGGCCTGGTGGGCGGTGATCAATTAAAAATCTGGGGTCCCCAGGCGAACCCCATTGAATTAACTGTGGAAACTCTAACTCGGGTATGGCAGGAGGTAATTCCCGGATGTTTAAGTTAAGTATAGATTATCCCGAAGATAGTTATAAAAATGAGTGTTTTGACTGTCCAGATAAGCTTAAAGAAGCTTGCGGTCTCTTCGGCATTTATCTGCCGGCTGATCAGTCAAAGAACCAAGCGGCAATTAACGGTGAAAACAGACGGGTCAATGACGCAGAGTCGCCCGGACCATGGGCCGAGGTTTCCCTGATCAACGGAGGTGACCAGCAGGCAGCCCAGATAACCCATTATGGACTGCTGGCCTTACAGCACCGGGGGCAGGAAAGTGCCGGGATTGCTGTTACGGACGGCAGCCGAATTCGGCTGTATAAGGATATGGGTATGGTTTCCGAGGTATTTAATGAACGCCGGCGGCTGGATAACCTGCGGGGGTTTGCCGCGATTGGGCATGTCCGGTATTCGACCACCGGGACCAGTGAGCCGGTCAATGCTCAACCCTTGCTTTTCCGCTATCTTCAGGGGTCCGTGGCCCTGGCCCACAATGGCAACCTGACCAATACGGTGGAGTTGCAGCAAATGTTGGCGGCCCAGGGCTCGGTTTTTCAATCAACAACAGACAGCGAGGTTATTGCGAACCTGATTGCCCGCTATTCACAGAATAGTTTGGAAGAGGCCCTGATGAAGTGTATGATTGATATTAAGGGAGCTTATTCTTTAGTAGTGTTAAATGAGCGAAAACTGATCGGGGTGCGGGATCCCCATGGGGTCCGGCCGCTGTGTGTCGGTCGGTTAGGTGAGGGTTATGTGATTGCCTCTGAAACCTGTGCCCTGGACACAGTTGGGGCGGAGTATCTTCGGGATCTTGAGCCGGGAGAAATTCTGGTGATTGATGAGCACGGCCTGACCTCGCACCATATTTTACCAGCTAACCCCAAAGCCGCTTGCATTTTTGAATTTGTCTACTTTGCCCGGCCAGATAGCACCATTGATGGAATCAATGTCGGTCGGGTTCGCCGGGAGATGGGGCGGCAGTTGGCTCGGGAGCGAAAGATTGACGCCGATCTGGTCATCAGTGTGCCGGACTCGGGGACCCCGGCCGCCCTGGGGTATGCCCAGGAATCCGGTCTGCCTTATGAAGAGGGGTTAATGAAGAATCGCTATATTGGACGGACGTTTATTCAGCCCTCACAGTCATTGCGGGACCTGGGGGTAAGACTGAAGCTAAACCCGGTCAAAGAGACCGTGCGCGGTAAAAGAGTCATCATGGTGGATGATTCGATTGTCCGGGGTACGACCAGCCGCCAGATCGTCAGGATGCTGCGGGAAGCCGGGGCGACCGAGGTCCATATGGTCATCAGTTCCCCCCCAACCATGCATTCCTGTTACTATGGAATTGATACCACGGAAGAAGATTTGATTGCTGCCCGCATGAATGTAGACCAGATTCGTGAATTTATCGGGGCCGACAGTTTGACCTATCTCAGCCTTGAGGGTTTACGTTCCTGTTTTCCCGGCAAAGAGCAGGATTTCTGTGATGCCTGCTTCTCCGGCAAATACCCGATTTAAAATAGAGTAGTTTTGAAGTGGGAAAGTGGGTGAGTTGCTTGTCCCAGAGCAAAAGTATAACCTACCGGGAAGCGGGGGTAGATATAACCGCGGGCAATCGAGCGGTTGATTTGATTAAACAGCGGGTTAAGGCAACCTGGCGACCGGAGGTATTGCAGGATGTTGGAGGATTTGGCGGGCTGTTTGCCTTAAATGCCCGGCAGTATCAGGAGCCAGTGCTGGTTTCCGGGACTGATGGCGTAGGAACCAAGCTCCGGATTGCCCAGTTGATGAGGCGTCACGAGACGATTGGCATTGACCTGGTCGCCATGTGCGTGAATGACATTATTGTTTATGGAGCCGAACCCTTGTTTTTCCTCGACTATCTGGCTGTCGGCCAGTTGCAGCCGGAGCAGGTCGCGGCGATTGTCAGCGGGGTGGCTGAGGGCTGCCGGCAAGCCGGCTGTGCTTTAATCGGCGGGGAAACAGCGGAGATGCCGGGCTTCTACGCTACCGGGGATTATGATATTGCCGGGTTCGCCGTTGGGGTGGTGGATAAGCCCAAAATTATTGACGGATCTAAAATCAAAGCCGGTGACTGTCTAATCGGCCTGGCTTCCAGCGGGCTGCACAGCAACGGTTATTCACTGGCCAGAAAGGTTTTGCTGGAGATAGCCGGTTTGGGACTTAATGACTATCTGCCCGAGCTGGGCCAAACAGTTGGTGAAGAGTTATTGACTCCGACGCGGATTTACGCCCGGTTAGTGCAGGACTTGTTGGGCCATTTTACTTTACTTGGTTTAGCCCATATCACCGGGGGTGGATTGGTGGAGAATGTTCCCCGAGTCCTGCCGACTGGCCTGAGGGCGCGTTTTCAACTCGGGAGTTGGCCGGTTCCGCCAGTTTTCTCTTTGATTCAGGAGCGGGGACCGGTAGCAGAGCCAGAGATGTTTCGAACCTTTAATATGGGATTAGGAATGGTCATGGTAGTGCCGACCGGCGAAGCGGATGCGGTTTTGGCTTACCTGCGGGATAAAGGTGAACCCGCCTACCACGTTGGAGAAATCGTCGAGGGGGAGACCGGGGTGGACCTGGTGCCGGCTGAGAGCGAGGGCTGATTCAGCCGTGGATTTTTGGCCGCAGATTTTATATGATTATTTATATTACCCGTCCCCCCTGTCCGGCAGATTTTCCATGGTTTTTAATC
>JAAZDI010000115.1 GCA_012512295.1 Syntrophomonadaceae bacterium | reverse complement strand
TTCCACCATGCCGCTGCCTAAGGGACCGGGCCGATACAGGGCATTCAAAGCAATCAAGTCTTCCAGACAACTGGGTTTCAACTCTCGCAGCAAACTCCTTAAGCCAGAGCTTTCCAGTTGAAAAACGCCAATCGTTTCTCCTCGGCTCAACAGGTCATAAGTCGCTGCATCATCCAACGGAATCTTTTGCAGATCAAGGTTTTGAGCTTCCGGTCGAGTCCGCTGGATGATCTGGACCGCGTCATTCATGACCGTTAGGGTCCGCAACCCCAGTAAATCCATCTTGAGCAGCCCGATTTCCTCAACCGTTTCCTTGGTAAACTGAGTGGTAACCACCTCTCCGGTCCGCTGCAAGGGCAGGAAGTTCATCAATTTATCTTTCCCTATGACCAGGCCGGCCGCATGGGTTGAAGCGTGCCGCGGGATTCCCTCCAGACCCTGGGACACGGTCAGCAGTCGCTGAATCCGTTCGTCCTTGGCGGCAGCTTGCTGTAACTCTGGAGAGGTTTCCAGGGCTTTGGCCAAGGTAATCCCCAGTTCTTCGGGCACCATTTTGGCTACCCGGTCGACCTCGCCCAGAGGTAGTCCCAGGACCCGACCGACATCACGAATAGCGGACCGGGCCTGCATGGTCCCAAAGGTAATAATCTGGGCGACCTGTTCCTCCCCGTATTTTTGGACGACATAATTAATGACCTCGTCACGGCGCCGGTAACAAAAATCAATATCAATATCCGGCATGGTCACGCGCTGCGGATTGAGAAAACGTTCAAACAACAGATCATACTGCAGGGGGTCGAGATTGGTGATGCCCAAAACATAAGCGACCAAGCTGCCGGCGGCTGAACCTCGGCCCGGCCCAACCGGGATTCTCTGGGAGCGCGCCCAATTAATCAGGTCCTGCACAATCAAGAAATACCCGGCAAAGCCCATTCGTTGAATAACCTGCAGTTCAAAGTCCAGCCTTTCTTTGATCGCCGGCGTGACTGCCGCGTACCGGCGCTGCATTCCCTGATAACACAGCTTAGTCAAATAGCTTTCCGGGGTCTCCCCAGCCGGCACCGGAAACTCGGGCAGGTGGAGGGTGTCAAAATTCAGGTTCACCTGACACCGTTCCGCAATCTCCAGAGTGTTTTGCAAAACTTCCGGTCGTTCACCAAAGAGCAAAAACATCTCGTCTGCGGTTTTGAGGTAAAATTCCTGAGTCGGAAAGCGTAATGACCGGTCCTTATCCTGGATAGTTTTGCCGGTTTGGATGCACAATAGGACATCCTGAATGCCGGCATCTTCTTGCCAGATGTAATGCAGATCATTGGTCGCTACTAAAGGAAGATTAAGCTCTTTGGCCAAACGAAACAGCCGCGGATTGACGGTCTTTTGCTCCGGCAGGTGATGGTCCTGCACCTCCAGATAAAAGTTGCGGCCAAAGATGTCCTTTAATTCACCGGCTTTGCGCCGGGCTTCCTCGATTTCTCCCCGGTGGAGCAAGGTAGGAATCTGGCCGGCTAAACACCCGCTGAGCGCAATCAGTCCCTCCCGATGATGCTGCAGCAATTCCAAGTCTACCCGGGGTTTGTAATAAAAACCCTGGAGGTGGGCTTGGCTTACCAAGGCCAATAAATTCTGATAGCCGGTTTGATTCTCTGCCAGCAAAACCAGGTGATATTGATGGTCATCGACCTGAGGGGTTCGGTCAAATCTGGTCCGGGGAGCAACATATACCTCACAACCCAGAATGGGTTTAATCCCATACTTTTGGCAGGCCTTATAAAAATCAACCGCCCCATACATGACGCCATGGTCCGTAATAGCCAGGGCGGGCATGCCCAGATCCCGGGCTGCTTTAACTAGGGGTACAATCCGAGCCGCCCCATCCAGCAAACTATATTCAGTATGACAATGAAGATGCACAAATTCGCTTGACAGAAGCGGTCACCTGCCTTAACTTATTTAAGAACTTGGGACACAGGGACAGGGAGACAGGTTAACTGTCCCGGAAATTGTCATTTTATGATGGTGCTGCCTAGCAGCAGATGGTCTGCTGTTTTAATAATCCAGATGCTGCTTAAGCTGCTCGCGCACTTCCTCGCTCAGAGACCCTTCGGACCAATCCCCCCTAACTTCCATCGGCAGTTCCGGATGACTATAAGTGAAACAGGTCTCTTTCAGATCCTCTTGCACCATTTTTATCCGTTCTTCTTGGGTGGTAGGCCAGTAGCGCAGTCGGTAACGGGCCTGAATAATTCCCCGTATCGCTTCGATGACTAGATCTGCAACATGAGTACACCCTTCTTTCTGGCCAATTTTCTTTTCCACTTCTCGCCTGATGCCCGGACCGATCTTAATCCCTTCGATCAAAGCGATTGCCTTGCCTGCAGTCTCACACAGATTCCAGGGATACTTGATCATTTCGGCTTGGGCGGACACGATCTCTGCCGTCGTGGCTCGACAGACCACGATAACCTGAACTTCGTGCACCCCGTCATCGAGGCCGGCTTTAGCGGTCAGTTCGTCACGGCCGGTCAGGGCTACTGACACAAACTTCCGCCTGGAGTATAGTTCCATCCTTAAGCACCGTTCCCTTCTTGGTTAGGTAAATTCCTGCTTTTGCTGTTTTTGCTATGAATATGGTCTTATTCGTTTATCGTTAGTGCAGATAATGCGTGATTAATTCTCAACAGAGCGTAGAAGCTTAACTCAATTGCTTACATCCTTCGTTCTGAGGGTTGGTTAAGTATATGACACGTTCCTTATAGCTTGTGGTATTTTCATCTGTGGTTGTGCCTTGCGGGCATGGGTGGTTAATAGGACAAAAATTCCTTGCTTCGTTCGGAATGACAGAAATAATCAATCAGACCTCATTAAGCTGACTCTATGCTAACTCTTAACTGACCGCCTGGTCGATTGTCTGGTCGGCTAGCGAAACAACCTCGCCTCCGGTTATTTCCCTGAGTTGCTCTAAAGTTATCGGCAGGGCAGAATTAGCGGTTCCGGCGGCGGCGTAGACCACTGAATACTGAGCCAGACTGTCATCCAATAAGATGCGCACTGGTGTTTTTAGGTCAAAGGGACATACTCCGCCGATTGGGTAGCCGGTTACTTGCAGCACTTCGTCGGGATTAGCCATCCTGACTTTACTCCCGATTACCTGGCGGATTTTCTTCTGATCAATCCGCACATCACCCGCCGCCACCACCAAGACATACCCTGTCTTTCCTTTAAACACCAGAGTTTTTGCAATCTGCCCCACCTCTACTCCCAAGGCAGCCGCGGCTAATTCACAGGTAGCCGTATTTTCATCCAGCCGAATAGCTTTAAGGCCTAACTGGTACTGATCTAGATAAGCTTGAACTTTATTCAATAATGGCATCGTTTACCCTCCATATTCCGTATATTGCAAATAAGTTACTTGATTCATAATTAGAAAACTACTCGTATAAACCTGAAGGGGCTACTCACCTGTGAAGCAGCTCGTCGGTTAGCCATGCGACAGCCTCCTGATACCTGAATGGGGGCTACTCATAGAAAGCTTGTCCCCCGGCGCGAAGGCAGTCCATCGTGGAGATCAGGTAAACAATCCGCAAGGTTTCTTGGATTTCTTCATCACTAGCTCCCTGCTCTCGGGCCTGCTGCGCTAGAGCCTTAACCCCGGGTCCGGACCCTTTGAAAGCATCTAATGCCAGGGCAATTAATAATTTGGTTTTACTATCTAAAGCCCCGGGTTTCATCGCTAATTCAGCTGTTTCTTTGACTGTATGATAAAGGACTGGATCAATTCCAGCTAATTCTTGGACAAACCAGGGTAATTGAAAATCCATAGCGTTTTCTCCTTTACGGCTTATTTTACCACTACCGCTCATTCGGTACAATTCTGCAAGTTGACTCAGCACTGGCTTATATCAAGCTAATTAATCCAATCTGTACATTGCGACCGTAAGGCAGCTCATAGTACTAACAAGAGGACAAGGTTGAGAATCAGTTGTTGGATCAGACTATTCTTTTTAACTTTTAATAGTAAACTGTTAATGGTAGGGCATTCATAAAACATTCACAAGCTTTTCGAGGTTAATTTTTCCAGCCATAAGAACCGTCCCTGAGGCTGCTCGTCTCCAAGCAGCCTCATCCCGTTTAACGTCACCAACAGCGAACTGCCCATGTCTCCAACGATCGCCAGCCACAAGGTTAACCAACCGGGGATAACTAGGAGCAGAATCACTCCCTTGATCGCCAGGGAAAGGACAATGTTTTGCTTGATGATACGCTGGGTTCG
Organism: Syntrophomonadaceae bacterium; assembly: GCA_012512295.1. GTDB lineage: Bacteria > Bacillota > Ch66 > Ch66 > Ch109 > JAAZDI01. Next base: position 7,347 of record JAAZDI010000115.1, on the reverse strand, counting down.
TCGACTCAGGTTAATGGTGTAAGGTAATTTAGACAAATCATCCGTCATTAGGGCAATATCGGCGGTTTCCAGAGCCGTATCAGTCCCAGCCGCACCCATAGCAATGCCCACGGTCGCGCTGGCCAGGGCTGGGGCATCGTTGACGCCATCCCCGACCATGGCGACTTTAGCGTGTTCCGCCATCAACTTTTTTATCGCCACTGCTTTATCTTTTGGCAACAAATCTGCCTTAACTTCGTCCACTCCTAAGTTGCTGGCAATAGCCCGGGCGGTCCGCTCATTATCCCCGGTCAGCATCACCACTTTTTTAAGGCCGGTTTTTTTCAATTGCTCAATAGCTGCTCGGCTAGTATTTTTTAAGCCATCAGCCACGGCGATCAACCCGAGGATCTTTTCTTCATCGCCCAGGACCATCGCTGTTTTGCCTTCCTGTTGAAGCTGGTAAATCGCTGCTTCTGCCTTGTCCAGGGAAATCCCTCGTTCCTGGAAGAACCCCACCTTGCCAATGAAGTATTTTCGACCATAAACTTCTCCCTGGGCTCCTTTACCCAAAACTGCTTCGAATCGGGTTACGGATGGGAAAGATATTCCTTGTTCCTTGGCATAATTTACAATTGCTTCCCCCAGCGGGTGGCCGGAGCGGGACTCAATGGCGGAAGCGAGGGTGAGTAATTCCTCACGGCTGCTTCCGTTTAAGGGAAGGATATCGGTTACCTGAGGTTTGCCCTGTGTGAGAGTACCAGTCTTATCAAAGGCAATGGCTGAAAGGTTCCCGATTTCTTCCAGGTAGGCCCCACCTTTAATTAAAACCCCGTTCCGAGCGGCACTGCTAATCGCGGAGGCAATTGATACTGGAGTGGAGATAACCAACGCACAGGGGCAGGCGACCAGCAACATGGCCAAGGCCTCATAAAACCACCGGTTAAAGGGCTGGTTAAAAGCCAGCGGAGGGATTATGGCCACCAAGGCTGCCGCCATAATCACAAGGGGGGTATAGTAACGAGCGAACTTGTCGATAAACTGTTGGGAGGGAGCCCGCTGGCCTTGGGCTTCTTCCACCAGGTGAATAATCCGGGCAAGGGTGTTATCTTTGGCCAGTTTCGTGACAGCAATTTCCAGAGCCCCCTGCTCATTGATCGTCCCGGCAAACACCTCGTCGCCGGGTTGTTTATCCACGGGCAAAGACTCACCGGTAATCGGGGCCTGGTTGACCGTAGAGGCGCCCCTGACGACCCGACCATCCATGGGGATCCGTTCCCCTGGTCGCACGATTACCGTGTCGTCAAGGCGAATCGCCTCCACTGGCAGCATCATTTCCTGATTGTTGCGCCGAACCAGAGCTTCGTTGGGGGTGAGTTCCATCAAAGCCCGAATTGAATTCCGAGTCTTATCCAGGGTATAGCCCTGCAGGGCATTGCCTAGAGAAAACAGGAAGACCACGACCGCGCCTTCCTCAAGCTGGCCGATCGCGACAGCCCCAAGTACGGCCAGCATCATTAAAGTGTTCATGTCTAGCTCCCGCGCTCTAAGCAGCATTGCCAAACCACTTTTCGCCGGGAGATAGCTGCCCAAGATAATTCCGATGAGATAGATGGGATGGACGATTGACTCCGGCAAGCCCACTAAATACTGCAGGATAATGGCCAGGCTGATGATCGTACCTGAAACAATCGTTGATCGCGCATATCTATTAGTCTTCCAAAAGGCAGACCGCGGTTGATCATTGGCTTTCGCCCCTTCCAGGGTCCCGCTGTAGCCGAGTTCTTCAATGATCTGCATCAGCTCCGCTATTGACCCACGGTGGGTGACATCTAGTTTGGCGGCCCCAAAATTAACACGGGCGGTTTCTACACCAGGGATCGCTTGAATCCTTTTTTCTAACTTGGCCGCGCAATCGGCACAATCCAGACCGCTGATTCGAATGGTGGTATCTCGGGGAATAGTTCCGTTACTGCGGACAGTTGTTAGATCCTTCATGTTGATTTCCACTGCTTTCCCCATTCTTTCATCCCCCTTGCGGTAAATATAACTACACTCTCTTCACTCCATGACGTGCTCCAGCCCTTGCCCAAACAATTTCTCGACATGCTTGTCCGCCAAAGAGTAGTATAACACCTTGCCGTCCCGGCGAAATTTAACTAGTTTTTGGTTTCGCAGAACTCTTAATTGGTGGGAAACAGCTGATTCCGATACGCCAATTACGGCGGCCAAATCACAAACACATAATTCGCTGTTCATTAAGGCAAACAGCAGTTTAACCCGCGTCGGATCGCCCAGAGTTTTAAACAGTTCGGCTAAGGACCGAACAATGTCTTCATCAATCATTCGCTCGCGCACTTCTTTGACCCTGTCTTCATGAATGCAGGTTATATCACAGCGATCAACTATGTTTTCCTTATTCATTTCCTGACCTACTTTTCGATTCAGTTCATTTGTCATTCTTTTTCCCCACCCCCGTAATTCAGATATTTTTCTCTCAATATTTTTCTCCCACTTGACATATGATCAGATATTCAGATGTTCAGTTATAAGTTTATACGTTTATGGTAAATAGGTCAACAGGAAAAGCAGTTTATATCTAATGAAAAGTGAGAATTCGGAAGACGAGATGGCCATTCAAGCTGTGGAACTGGCTAAGGAGATCAAGGGAGAAATCAAGAACGCTCATTAGAGTATAGTTCAAAGCCTCACTCGTTTCAGCCGCAAAGCGTTACTCACTACGGAAACCGAACTCAGAGCCATGGCCCCTCCGGCCAGGACCGGACTCAGCAGGCCAGCCGCAGCGACCGGAATCCCCACCAGGTTGTAGATAAAAGCCCAAAACAAATTCTGCTTGATATTGCGCATTGTGGCTCGGCTGAGCCGGATCGCAGTGGCAATGGTTCGCAGGTCTCCGCGCATCAGGGTGATATCGGCTGCTTCCATGGCAACATCGGTCCCGGTACCCATAGCAATTCCCACGTCTGCTGTGGCCAAGGCTGGAGCATCGTTGATTCCATCCCCGACCATGGCGACAATTCGGCCCTGATCTTTCAGCCTTTGAACTTCTCGGGCTTTAGCCTCCGGCAGTACCTCAGCCAGGACCTGATCAATCCCAACTTCTTTGGCGATGGCCCGGGCGGTCCGCTGGTTATCCCCGGTGATCATCCACACCTGAATCCCCATATTCTTCAGTTCTTGAATCGCCGCGGCTGAGTGTTCCTTAACCGTATCCGCCACCCCGATAACTGCAGCAACAGATTGGTCAACCGCCATCAGAACCGTGGTTTTGCCGGCCTCCTCCAATTCTTCTAGAATCGGATGCACTGATTCCACACTAATTCCCTGCTCTTCCAAAAAAGGCCGGGTTCCCATCAGGACCTGCCGGCCTTCGATGCGCGAAACCACGCCCTTTCCGGGCACGGCTGTGAATTCCTCCGGATCAATTAGGTCAAGCCCAGGTGTCCCTGCCAACGCTCCTTGCACAATAGCCTGGGCCACCGGATGCTCAGATAGTTTCTCAACTCGGACGGCCCAGTTTAATAGCACTGCCTCTTGACCGGCATACGGCCCAACCGCAACAAAATCCGTAAGGGCTGGTTCACCCATGGTGATGGTACCGGTCTTGTCCAACACCACGGTATCCACCCGGTGCGCTCGTTCCAGGTGCTCTCCGCCGCGAATCAGGATCCCATTTTCCGCTCCCCGGCCGGTTCCAACCATGATTGAGGTAGGCGTCGCTAATCCCATGGCACACGGGCAGGCAATCACTAGAACCGCAGTGGCACTAATCAGGGCGCGGGAAAAATTGCCTGGAGCCACTCCCCAGTACCAGACCGCAAAGGTACTGAGGGCAATGACAACCACCACCGGGACAAAATAACTGGCGACCAGGTCTGCCAACCGCTGGATTGGAGCCTTGGAACCCTGGGCTTCTTGGACTACGCGAATGATTTGGGCGAGCACGGTATCCCGGCCAACTCGGGTGGCTTCGATTTTCAGCACCCCAAATTTGTTTACCGTGGCCCCGGCCACCAAATCGCCTGGCTGTTTATCAACTGGTACGCTCTCCCCAGTTAGCATTGATTCATCACCCGCTGAGTAGCCTTCTTTGACCTGGCCATCCACGGGGATTCGCTCTCCAGGCCGCACGACCACCAGATCCCCGACCATTACTTCGGTGGTGGGAATTTCTTGTTCCTGCCCGGCCCGAATAACCCGGGCGGTTCGGGGTTGGAGGCCCATCAGCTTTCTGATCGCTTCTGAGGTTCGGCCTTTGGCCAAAGATTCCAGGTACTTGCCCAGTAAAATTAGGGTGATCAACATGGCACTAACTTCAAAATACAGATGGGTATGTTGCGTCAAGAAACCAATTCCCAGACTATAAAAATAAGCAGCACTGGTTCCCAAAGCTACCAGTACGTCCATATTGGCACTGCCGCTGCGCAGGGCACTAAAAGCACCGCGGTAAAAGGGGTAACCAGCAATAAACTGAACCGGCGTTGCCAGCAGCATCTGCGTTGAGAAGGCGGTCAACCACCTGGGCAGAGCAAAACCCAGGAATTCTCCCAGCATCATGATTAGAAAGGGTACAGACAGGGTTGCGGAAAACAGGAGGAGTTGAAGTCTCTGCCGTATTTCCCCAGATTCAGTTTTTTGTGCCTCTTCTTCCTGCAAAGTGGTTGCCGGACGAGCCTCAAAACCCAGGCGAGCTATAGTTCCAACAAGGTCTTCCACCACCAATTCGCTTGGAAGATATTCGACCGTCGCCGTCTCTGTAGCCAGGTTAACACTGGCCTTTTCTACCCCGGCCAATTTATTCAGCCCTTTTTCGATCCGGGCCACACAGGCAGCGCAGGCCATGCCTTTAATCTTTAGCTCGACCTTTTCCGTTGGCACTGTGAAGCCCAGCCGTTCAATCTGTTCTACCAGATCGGACACCGGCAGAACCTCCGGGTCATATTCAACTGTGGCTTGTTCCAGGGCTAAATTTACCTGGGCGTGTGTAACCCCAGGCAGCCGCCTCAGGCCCTTTTCAATTCGGGCTGAACACGCGGCACAGCTCATTCCTTTCACTTTCAACGATACCCGCTGCATTTTTTATGACTCCCTTAAAGATTTTATATTCTTCCATAGGTTTCTCCACCTGAAGCCCTGATGTTCTTTGGAGAGTTAATCCACATCCTGAAATAGAGCCGTACTCAAGTAGCGTTCCCCGGTATCCGGTAAGATGGCAACAATAAGTTTACCCTGATTTTCCTCCCGTCGGGCTAGCTCTAAGGCGGCAAAGGCTGCTGCTCCGGAGGAAATGCCGACCAACAGGCCTTCCTCTCGGGCTAACCGACGGCCGGTCTGAAGCGCATCTTCGTTACTAACCTTGACGATTTCGTCAAGCAAGGGTAGTTCCAGGACCTGCGGGATGAAACCAGCCCCGATTCCCTGCAGCAGATGGGGACCTGGGGTTCCGCCAGAGAGGACCGGGGAAGCCGCGGGCTCGACGCCAACTACTTTCAGGCCCGGTTTGCGGTCCTTCAGCACCTGGGCAAGACCGGTGATGGTACCGCCGGTCCCGACGCCGGCCACCACCAAATCCACCTTACCATCAGTGTCGCGCCAGATTTCTTCTGCGGTTGTCCGCCGGTGAATCTCGGGATTGGCTGGATTCTCAAACTGCTGGGGCATAAAGGCCCCAGGTATTTCTTTGACCAGTTCAGCCGCTTTCTGAATTGCCCCAGTCATTCCGGCCTCGCCCGGGGTCAACACCACTTCAGCCCCGTAGGCTTTAAGCAAATTACGCCGCTCCAGGCTCATGGTTTCCGGCATGGTGAGGATTAGGCGATAACCGCAGACCGCAGCCACTAGGGCCAGGCCAATCCCGGTATTGCCGCTGGTTGGTTCAACAATCACCGCTCCTGGTTTGAGCAGTCCTTGCTCCTCAGCCCGGCGAATCATATTTAAAGCGATGCGGTCCTTGCTGCTGCCGCCTGGATTAAAGGACTCCAGTTTTACGACCACATCAGCCTTTGCCCCCACCGTTAATCGCTTGAGCCGGAGCAATGGAGTATTACCAATAAGCTCAGTTAAGCTGTTAGCTATGTTAGCCATTCTATCTTATCCGCTCCTTCATCATATGATAGGTTTAGTTGGAAATCTCTACTGTGTCGCTCGGCTTGATAAATTTAATATCATCTAAAAACCACTAGAAGATCGGTTATGTCCTGTTCAGATGCCTTATCCTGGAAAACATCAACAATTATCCGATTTACTTAACAGATTCAATAAATGTAAAATGAATTATAATTAAAGTAGTAATTCATGCTAGTGCATTAAAACGCATTAAAACACCTAAAAACGTAAACGGCCTTTAGGATTCGCTACGTCTTATCTGATTTAAGAGACTCCCGCTTCTATAAATAGGGGATTACCATCATGCAACTTCAGGTGGAGTAAAGTCTCCATCTGAAACCTCGAGGTTCAGCGAAGCCAAACGAGCTCACTAATAGCTAAGGTAGGAGGCTAAAAATGCTCGGCTCAGCTAAACTAAATTCAATCGTTTCCTTAATTACCAGCTGTAACAGCGTGCTGGTGGCTTTGTCTGGAGGAGTAGACAGTTCGGTGCTCCTGAAGCTGACCGTTGACTGCCTGGGAGCAGCTAAGGTGCTGGCTGTCACCATCCGTTCCGAAATCACTACCCCCGAGGAGCTAACCATGGCGGCCCGCATTGCGCAAATCTGCCAGGTCAACCACGAAGTTCTGACTGTGGCTGATCTGTTGGTGCCCGAATTCGCGGCTAACTCCCCGGAACGTTGCTACTACTGTAAACTCAACCGTTTCCGTCTGTTACAAGAGCTAGCCGGCAGCCGGGGCTATCAGGTTGTCGTGGATGGTTCCAACCTGTCCGACCAAACCGACTACCGCCCGGGAATGCGGGCCCTAAATGAGTTGGGCATCCGCAGTCCTTTGAGGGAATGTGGCTTCACCAAGGAGGATATCCGTCAGTTGGCCAAGAGATTCGCTCTCCCCAACTGGCAGCAACCCGCTAATGCCTGCCTGGCCTCCCGTTTTCCCTATGGAACACCTATTACCGCGGAAGCTCTCGCTCAAGTAGCCAAAGGTGAAGGACTGCTGCTCTCCCTCGGCCTAACTCAGTGCCGGCTCCGGCATCACGGCCCGATCGCCAGGATTGAGGTGGTTCCTGGAGAATTCCCGCTTATTCTGGAGCCAGCTCACCGGGAAGCAATCATAACCGGACTTAAGCAGCTCGGCTATACCTATGTAACCCTTGATCTTCAAGGATACCGCACTGGGAGTCTTAACGAGGTTGTTGCCGTGTCCCGGTGATTATTTTTTGAATGGCTTCAGTTATTT